>CAIJTL010001384.1 GCA_903823545.1 uncultured Planctomycetaceae bacterium | reverse complement strand
GGATGAATTTCGCACGATGCCGCTCGTGGTGCCGAATGCGGGTCAACGAGGGCCATTGCCTGACCCGATGCAGGCACTTGTCGAGACCGCCGTGGCAACAATGGACAAGACGTTCGCTGATTGGAATGAAACGCCGGGTGTCACGGTCGATGTGAGGGAGTTTATTACGGCGTTTGTTGCGAGCATTGGGAACAATGTTGTCCGCCCGAATTTTCGCGAAGCTGATCCGAATCAAGATCAGAAGGTGACTCGCGAAGAAGCGAGACGCTTCTTGGAGATTCAGTTGGGCGTTCGACGAAGCGATGGCAAATTGCTGCGCGAGCCGAACGGGCGGGTCATCAATTACATGCTTTATTCGTACATCGATCTCAACGGTAACGATCGGTTAGAGCGTGCGGAGTTCTTGGAGCGGTCGTTTACCGGAGCCGCGGCTGCCGCGGAGTTTGAGGCAACGAACCGCGATGGCGACGACAGCTTATCGTTTGAAGAGTTTAGCACCCGAATCGGGGACGGCATTCTCGATCCTGTCATGGACTTCCGGCAGATGGACACGAACTTTGACACTCGCGTTGATCTTCAGGAATTGCAGGCGGGAACGCCGGAGTGGAAGTGGAAGTTTGCGTCGAGCAGCATTCCGGCCTTCGATCTCGATCGCAACGGGGCGTTGTCATTGGACGAATATCGCCTGACGATGACGGCCAACATGATCTTGCCGTGGCACGCGCCATTTGCCGATCAAGACGGTGACGGCACGCTCATGTTTTCGGATTTCAAATTCGATCCGCAGTTGCAGTTTCCTTTACTGCGATTCGTCTACTTTCATTGGCTCGACCAAAACGGAGACCGGCTGCTCGAACCGAAGGAGTTTTGGTTCAAGACGAAAACTCCCGATGAGTTTTTTGTCATGAACGCAGACGGTTCTGGATGGCGGAAGCTCTTTGAGTTTGAAGGGTATCCAGCATGTGGATCACCGGCGGTATCCCCGGATGGAAAGTCGATTGCGTTCGACGCCTGGAGACGGAACACACCAGCGCTGTCGACCATCTTTGTGATGAATATCGACGGCGGCGATCCGCACCGAGTCTGTTCCGGTTCGATGCCCACATGGTCTAAGGACGGGCAATTGCTGGCTTGTTCTCGAAATGCTCCGGCTTATGGAGCGTGGATGATGAAGGCCGATGGTGCCGAGCACAAACATATTCACCCAGGTTGGGGTGCTCAATGGTCGCCCGATGGCAAAAAGATTGCTTTTACTGAGGGTAATGTCATCAAGGCTTACGATGTCGGGACAGACTCGATCGCAACGCTTTTCGATGGTGAATCGGCGAACTATCGCGAGATCACATGGAACATGACGTGGTCGCCAGATAGCGAGCGACTCTGCTTCAAGGCGATCAAAGAAGGTGGCATCCAAGATGTGGCTCTCGTGGGACTGACCGGAACAAGTCGTGATTTGAAAGTGGTTCATTCGGGAAAGACGCAGATCAACGCAGACTTCGCGTGGCATCCGACCGAAGATCGAGTCGTCTTCGCGATGACGAATCCGGAACGTGGTTTCTTGCAGTTGTATGAATTCAACCCGAACAAGAGCGATCCGCCGCAGTTGGTGAAGGGGCAAGATCCCGCTCGCAACAACACCGATGTCTGTTGGACTCCCGACGGCAAACGACTCATCGTGATCACGGGGGACTATTGATGTTTGCCGATCGTCAGCCTCGCAGCTTTTTGGATACCAGCGTCCTTTCGCGACTGGCAGCGGTGCCGTTGATGTCTCGGCGGCCGATGCAGGGGAACGTGTCGGGACGTCATGCGAGTCCGCATCGGGGGGCGAGCGTCGAGTTTGCCGAGTATCGCAAGTATGTCCCCGGCGACGATCTGCGGCGGCTCGATTGGCGCGCGTATGGTCGAAGCGATCGCTTCTACGTCAAAGAGTTTGAAGCCGATACGAACCTGCGGTGTTGTTTGGTGGTCGACACGAGCGGTTCGATGGATTTCGGTTCGACCGGGATCACAAGGATCGAGTACGCGCGGAAGCTTGCCGGATCGCTGGGCTACTTGGCAGTGCAGCAAGGGGACGCAGTGGGGCTGACGTGTGTTGCGAACGGCATCGTGCGGAGCGTTCCGCCGAAGCGGAATGCGGCTCACTTGATGACCGTGTTTGATGTGCTGGAAAAGGCTCAGCCGCAAGGGGAAACGCAACTGGTCGCCGTGCTGCACGAGTTGGCGGAGACGATTCGACAGCGGGCGTTGATCGTCATCATCTCGGACTTTTTCGTCGAACCGGAGTTGCTCCGCGGTTGCTTCCAGCATCTGCGATTTCGCAAGCACGACATCTCGGCGTTTCAGTTGCTCGATCCACAGGAGATCGGCTTCACGTTCCGGCGACCGATGCGGTTCCTCGACATGGAAGGTGGCCCGGCGGTCTTCGCGGAGCCGAACGACATCGCGGATCGCTATCAAAAGGCGTTGCAGGAACATCTCGCGGGAATGCGACAAGTCGTGCTCGAATCGGCGATCGACTACCACAAAGTGAGTATCGATGAAAGCTACGAGCAGGTGCTGATGCGGTTCCTGATTGGAAGGACAAGAACGAAGGGAGTGAGGTGAGAAATGTCTGCAAATGACCTTCGCCCTTCGACACCAAAAGACTGTGATGATGAGGTGACGATCCGTTTGACGGTGAACGAGGCCGTTGTGCTTCTCGGATTAACGCAACGCTACTCTGAAACCGATCGATTGACCGTGGAAGACCAAGCCGAGCAGCGTGCGTTGTGGAACTTGAGTTGCCTACTTGAGCGGGCGGACAAGCACTCTTCGCCATCCTTTGAGCAGGCGAGGGCTGAATTACGCGATTTGGTCGAGGATTAATGCCATGAGCTTTCTTCAACCGATGCTTCTCGCCGCGCTGCCGCTGATGACGCTGCCGATTTTGATTCACCTCATCAATCAGCGGCGGTTTCAGACCATTCGCTGGGCGGCGATGATGTTCTTGCTGGCGGCGAATCGGATGTCGCGCGGGTATGCGAAGCTGCGGCAGTGGTTGATCATGTTCTTCCGGATGTTGGCAATCGCCGGATTGATCTTCGCCATCAGCCGCCCGTTGGCGAGCGGCTGGTTGGGGATCACCGCCGGTGGTCGCGCCGATACGACGATCATTCTGCTGGATCGCTCGCCGAGTATGCGGCAGCAGAGTCCCGGCACGGTGGCGTCCAAACTGGAAACCGGGCGACAGCAGTTGGTCAACACGTTGAACATGCTCGGCTCGTCCCGTTGGGTGTTGATCGAGAGCACGACGAATGTCGCTCACGATTTGGAATCGCCCGATGCGTTACTGAAGCTGCCGTCGTGCGAACCGGCGAGTGCCTCAGCCGATCTTCCAGCGATGCTGCAAGCGGCACGCGATTACGTGCAGGCGAATAAGTCGGGCCGCACCGAGATCTGGATTTGCTCGGACATCCGACAGAATGACTGGAACGCCGAAAGCGGACGCTGGCAAACGCTGCGTGATTCGTTTCTCGAATTTGCACAGGGGGTTCGATTTCACTTGCTGGCTTATCCGCAGATCGCTTCAGGGAACACGTCCGTGCGAGTGACCGAAGTGCGTCGAGTGCATACGGCTGACAGCGCGGAGTTGCTGGTGTCGTTGAAGCTCACTCGCGAGGGAAATGCCGGTGCCGCTGACTCCGCGTTGAAAGTGAGTGTGCCGATTCACTTTGAGATTGAGGGGGCTCGATCGGAAGTGATCGTCGAAATGACCGCATCACAATTCGAGTTGAAAGATCATCGCATCCCCATCGAACGCACCCGTGAACGAGGTTGGGGGAAAGTCTCGATTCCCGCAGACGCTAACTCGGCAGACAACGAATTCTATTTTGTGTTCGATCAACCGACGCTGCGGCAGACCGTGGTTGTGGCGGACGATCCGCAAGCCGCTCGCCCGCTGCAATTGTCCGCTGAAATTTCGCCG
>CAIJTL010001383.1 GCA_903823545.1 uncultured Planctomycetaceae bacterium | reverse complement strand
CTCAGCAATCGGGCAGCGTCGCATCGACGACTCCGAAAAAACAACTCGATGCTCGAAGCAAAGCGAAGACGCAAATCACTCGATCAGGCGGCGCGGTCTTCGGCAGCCTGCTGGGCGGGATCATCGCCAGTCTTCTCGGTCGGCGCGCGAGCTATTTTCTCATCAGCCTCGGCTCGTTGATCGTCAGTACTTACATCTTCGGGCGACTCGATCCGCTGCATCCGCAGTTTCAATCGTTCGCGTTTATGCTCGGGTTTGTGGGGACGACCTACTTTGGTTGGCTCCCGTTGTTCTTGCCAGAATTGTTTCCGACCCGAGTCCGATCGACCGGATCGGGCATCTCGTTCAACACGGGGCGAATCGTGTCGGCAATCGTTGTGCTGTCAGCAGGAGTGCTGCTCGATCAATTCGGCGGAGACTACTCACGAGTCGGACTCTGGACCGGAATGATTTACGCGGTCGGGATGCTTGTCGTGTGGTTCGTCCCGCGCCAAATGGTCGGACGATTGGAGGATTGACGTGCCGATAGAATCACAAGCTGGTCCTCAAACAGTCGGAATGATCGGCCTTGGACTCATGGGAAGTGCGTTGTCCCAACGCTTCATCACGGCCGGAAGAAACGTGATCGGCTTCGATCCGCGTGAGGAGTGTCGCCAACAACTTCGCGGCATCGGTGGCGAGCCGGTTGATTCAGCCGATGCCATATTTCAAGTGGCGAACGTCGTCGTTCTTAGCCTGCCAAACAGCGACATCGTCGCCGAAGTCTGTGCCGTCGCACGCCGACTCCGAGCCGTTGGAAACTCGACAATGCAAACGGAACGAAGTGATCGACTACGGATTATCGACACAACGACTGGTGATCCCGTTCGCACGACTGAGTTAGGACAGACCTTGTGGGAAGTTGGCATCGACTATCTCGACGCCACACTGACTGGTTCTAGCCAACAAGCTCGCGCGGGCGAACTGATCGTGACGGCGGGCGGTCGGCCTGAATCGTTCCAGCAATGCGAGCCACTGTTTCGCGACTTCGCCAAGCAGTCGTTTCATGTCGGCCCGCGGGGGAGCGGAGCGAAGACAAAACTGATCGTGAACTTGGTCCTCGGCCTAAACCGAGCCGTCTTGGCGGAAGGCTTATCACTCGCTCAAGCTTGTGGCTTGGAACTCAGCGAAGTGTTGAACGTCCTTCGCAGCGGCGCCGCCTATTCGCGAGCGATGGACACGAAAGGACGCAAGATGATCGAGTCGGACTTTGCTCCTGAAGCGAAGCTGGCTCAGCATTGGAAGGATGTCCGATTGATCTTGGAAATGAGCGATCGAGTCGAAGCGACAACGCCGCTGTCGCAACTCCATGAAGAGCTGTTGTCGGACCTCGTGCAACGTGGCTTTGGCGACTTCGACAACAGCAGCGTGATTCGCGCGTTCGATCGGAAAGCGGAGTAACTCATGCAGTACCGCATCTTGGGCCGCACGGGAATTCGCGTCTCCGTCATTTCCTTCGGAGCCGGGCCGGTCTCCGGTTTAATCACCGGCGAAGACTTCGACGCACAACAGGCAGTCGTTACCGCTGCCATCAAAGCGGGGATCAATTGGTTCGACACGGCTCCCGGTTATGGACAAGGGCAATCCGAATCAAACCTCGGTCGCGTCTTGTCCGAATTGCGATCATCGGATTTGCAATCGCCCGAACCGCTGCACATCGCCACGAAGGTTCGTTTGCCGCTTGAATCATCAGAGAGGACATCCGACGTTGTCCGTCGATCGGTCGAAGAAAGTTTGCAACGCTTACGAGTCCCCAAAGTCACGCTGCTACAACTTCACAACGGCATCACAGCTCGTCGCGGCGATGAGCCTTCATCCATCACGCCGGCTGACATCTTGCAGCGAGGGGGTGTCGCCGATGCCTTTTATCGGCTGCGTGACGAAGGGCTGGTCGACTTCATCGGACTGACCGGAACCGGACATCCCGACGCCATGCGAGAAGTGATCCGCTCCGGTGAATTCGACACCGTGCAGACGCCGTACAACGTGCTCAATCCAAGTGCGGGAGACTCGTCATCGAGTGCCGATGGCGAAACTGACTACGGCAACATCATCGCCGACTGCGCCGCCAGGAAGATGGGAGTCTTCGCCATTCGAGTCTTCGCCGCCGGAGCATTACTCGGCCAAGCCCCCAGCTCCCATACGCTGAAAACTCCCTACTTCCCGCTCCCCCTCTATCAACGGGACACGGAGCGTGCCGCCCGCCTTCGCGAAAAACTCGCCGACCAAATGACAATGCCCGAATTAGCCGTCCGCTTCGCTCTGACTCATCCCCACATCACGTCAGCCATCATCGGCCTCGGCTCCACAAGGCACGTCGCAGAAGTGACCGGGCTACCGTTGACCGGACTTTGTGACGCGCGAATCGCATAGTGGCTCGGTCTCCGACCGAGCCACATGACTTCGACCTCTTGTCTCCTGATCGAAGTGGAGCCCCTGGTCTCGCGACAGTACTGACGACTAAACCTTCAGTAAGGCGTTTGACACGGAGTTGGAAAACATCAGAAAGCTAACTGAAACACCAGGGACAACCTTAAATAAGTTGGTGACTGGGCAAGGGGGATCATTGTGAAACGAAGATATTTTGAATTAGTCGATGATGTTGAACTGCCGGGGAGGTGGTTTCTGAATGGGCTCTATGACACATAGCAGACGGGAATTGGATTCACGTGACTTTACTTACGGGAGGCCGCTGACACGGCAACCCCAATTGCGTGTGTCGCTATGGAATGACGACGAGTCAGTGGATGTGACTTGGCCGCTCTACGTCGCGAAGAGAAGAGAAGGAAACCCCTTATCGTTTACCTACGCGGACTCCGACATGCCGGTGGTTACAGAAGCCATCGCAAATGTGCTCTCTCTCGTTGCGGGTAAAGACCTGCAACGTTTTCCGGTCCAGGTGGAAGATTCGAGCGAGCGATTTGAGATTATTAACGTCACCTCGCTGGTGACTTGTCTGGACACCAATCGCTCAGAGGTCGAATGGTGGACTGATGCGGATTTTCGTCCGGATAAGGTTGGCAAAGCTCGGATGGTGACACGGCTTGTTATTGATCCTCAACAGGTGGGCGACCACCACATTTTCCGCCCGGCGGAGTGGGATCTTGTGATTATCGTTTCCGATGTTTTAAAGGCCGCGTTTGAAGGCCAAAACGTTTCTGGCGTGCGGTTTCGAGAAGTGTGATCAACCGGCCGGTCTTCGACTATGCCACATGACTTTGACCGGAGGTCTCCCAATCGACGCGGAGACCTCCGGTCAAACTCTCATGGCTCGGTCAGCAGATCGGCCATAACGAGCGCAATCATCTGCAAGGCACAAACTTGTTTTCAGGAGCGTCTCAGAACAAGCTAGTGTCACATCACAGGATTGATCGTTATTCAACAGTCGATTCTGTCTGCTCGTGATCCGTGTGAGATCTGCATTGTTACCAGTGACTTCGATTCAAAGAGCCTCGACATGACTCATGAACTCAATGACGCATTCGCCTCTCACAGACGACAATTCTTACGGCAGACTGGCTGTGGGCTTGGTTCTGTGGCGTTGGCGGCATTGCTTCGCGAGTCTTCTTTGAGTGAATCAACTGCTGCGGAGAACTCGGCGGGGCAGCGGTCGGGGACGCACTTTGAGCCGAAAGCGAAGCGTGTGATCTATCTGTTTCAGTCCGGTGCGCCGTCGCAGATGGACTTGTTCGATCACAAGCCGCAGCTCGATGGCTTGCGAGCGACG
>CAIJTL010001382.1 GCA_903823545.1 uncultured Planctomycetaceae bacterium | reverse complement strand
TTGTTGATCGACGGCGCGGGACTCGTTCGCTGGCAAGACATCAGCTTCGAGCCATTTCAGGATGTTGATTTCGTGTTGAACGAAGCCAAGCGATTGCTGTCGATCAGCCATCCTGTGCCCTGAGTGGTTTATCGTCACAACAGAGCAAACTTGTATGAACTCTGCGTCCAAAGCTCTTCGGAGCACAGATTCTTCGTCCGCGTCTTCCGTGTCCAATTTCTTGCAAGGTTTTTGAAATTGGACACGGAGGACACGGAAAAGGAATGATGTGAAAGCAACAACCGATGACGACGAGAGGCAATCACTTGGTGCTCAATCGAATTCTTCACTCTCTGGCCATCATCATCTTGGGAGCGATTGCGATTGGACTTGCAGATGCGAGACCGCTCGTCGCACGTGATTTGTTCGTTGATCCGGAAGAGGGCGACGATCTGCTTGACGGAGTTACGAAACCGGTGAAGTCGATCGCTCGGGCGATTCGATTGGCTCAACCGGGTGACACGATTCATTTGAAGCCAATCGTCTATCGAGATTGGGCGGCGTTTTATGACAAGCATGGTGAGCCGGAGCGGCCCATCACATTGGATGGTCACGGAGCAACGCTCGATGGTTGCGATCCGCTTGAACCATCGGCTTGGAAAGAAGAATCACCCGGATTGTTTCGGCACGACGATCTGCTGCCTCTGACTGATGCGATCATCCATCGCTGGTTCTTCTTGTGGGACGGCAAGCTCAATCGCATGAACCGTTGCTCGAAAGGGCCGAGCGAGCCGTTGAAGTCGCCCGACATGCTGAAGCCGGGCGAATGGACGTTCGTGAAAGATGTCGAGCGAACAAAGACCGCACGAGCGGGATACATTCACGGGTCGTTCTGGCTGCACCTCCCGCCGGAGCAAACGCTCGGCGAGGCGAAGATTCAAGCACCGATCCGAGCGGCTGGCGTGCTAATGCACGGCAAGTGTCGAAACCTCGTTGTCCGCAATTTGACCAGCACGCATCCCTACAACGACGGGTTCAATCTTTCGGACGCTCAAGACATTTCGTTCGAGAACATCCGCGCGATCGACTGCGGCGACGATGGGATTAGCGCTCACGGCGATTGTCGGTATCGAGTCGATGGCCTCACGTCGATCGGCAATGCGACCGGCATCTGCGACACCGGCAACAGCGAGACGTCGTATCGTCACGTTTTCATTCGCGACTGTGTCGGCTTCGATCTCTATTTCCTCGACACGGGCCACTACTCACTGAGCAATTCGCTGATTCTGTCGAGCGCCGCTCGATCGCTGTATTTACAGGGGCGTAACAAACCGTCGCCGCCGTGTTGTGTGACGCTTGAGAATGTGCTGCTCCGGCGCGAGCGAGGCGAAAACGAAGTCCGAGTTTCTTCGAACTGTCGATTAACCGCTCGGCGAGTCACGTTTCAAAATCTCGATCTTCAGGCGACCGGCGGAGACATCGATCTGCAACACTCGTTTTTCGGAGGCACTGTCGCGGCCATACCGCCGCGCAAGCCGACTCTGTTTTTGTGGCGTGATGCGACTTGGCGCGGAGTCGGCAATCGATACGACATC
>CAIJTL010001381.1 GCA_903823545.1 uncultured Planctomycetaceae bacterium | reverse complement strand
GCCTTTGGCTTCGGACTCCACTTCAATTGTCCCTCATCTTTTTGTCAGCGCTTTGTGCTGCACCGCTGACAAAAAGATGAGGGACAAAATATGGATGGGCAGGAATCGCTCATCATCGTTTTTCAAGTTCCACAACAACCAACTTCAGCTTTCCTCCCGCAGGGCGTTCGAGAAAGTTGTGTGTTTCAACGTCGACGCGCACTGGCGATTCAAACTCTCGATGAATGACCGACCGAATTTGTTCGGCATGATCTGGGGTCCAAGTTTTGTCCGGCACGATGCGAACGATGAAGTGATCGACCTCGCGTTGAAGGATTTGAAACTGGTGGCACCCTCCGATTTTGCGAACACCTATATTGACTCCCATTGAAGAATGACGCCGCCCATCGGGAAGAAAAAAGAGCGGATGACGTCGCCCTTCGACGTGTTGCCACAAGGGCAATCCTCGCCCACACGGACATGATCCCAGCCCGAGCGTGACTTCGTCGAGCATCTCATATCGCAGAAACGGATTCACGAAGTTGGTCAGGCTTGTGATCACGAGTCGGCCGGTTTGGCCCGGCTGACAAGGTCGATCATTGGCATCGAGCACCTCGGTCAAAACATTTTCGGCGTGGACGTGCAGGCCATCTCCGAGCGGGCAGGGGGACGCCATATAGCCGGCTTCTGTTGTGCTGTAGAGATTTTTCACGGGGACGCCGAAAGCCGTCTCGATCCGCTGTCGGACATCGAGCGGTAACGACTCACCGATCGCTTGAATGGCTTTGAGTTCCGGAATTCGTCGGCCACTTTCCCGCAGCAGCCCCGCCAAGAAATCCAAGTTCGACGGCATGCTCAACAGGTAGTTCGGCTGAATTCGTTCGATCCATTCCAACTGCAAGCGTGGGTCTTGCCGAATATCCATGCCGAACGCGGGACCGTTTTCGATCAAGTATTGACCAAGCTGCCCCCAAACTTTGGACGAACTGCCCAACAATAGTCGTTGCAATTGCTCGGGTGACTTTGCCAGCAAGCGAATCGCCGCCAAGCGTCCGCGTGGATCAATGCCACTCCATTCCAGGTCTCTCAAATAGAACGCATTCCACCACAGGCCATCGCGATTCGTCTTTCGGACCATGATCGGCACGCCGCTCGTGCCTGACGTATAGTCGCTCGACACCTCTTTCATTCCGGCAGGCAATTGCGTCGCATGCAACTCTGCCGCGTGTCGCTGATAAAGCTCACGAGTCAAAAACGGTAACTGCCGAAAGTCAGACAGGCTTTCCAACGGACGCGACAAAACTCCGGCCTCTGAAAGCACTCGACAATAGTAGGGAACATGCTCGGCACAATGTTGTACGAGCAGTCGTACTTGCTGAAGCTGTCCCAGTTCTAATTCTTCAGGACTCAGCCACTGCGTGCGGTCGAGCTCCTGATACGCGGCCCAAACTTGACTCATTTCGGGAATTGGAACTGCCGGCCAGACAGTCCCAACGGGGAGGCGAAGTTGAAAGAAGGGTGACGCGGTATCGCGTTTGGTGTGAGTTAATGATTGCGACACAGCCAAGCATCCTCCGCAAAATCAAAAATCAAAATAGTGAGCCGCGATCTGTGTTGGAACAAG
>CAIJTL010001380.1 GCA_903823545.1 uncultured Planctomycetaceae bacterium | reverse complement strand
TTGGTGTCGTTCGGTCGTGTCGCGAGTCCCAAACTACTGAGTGTCAGACAACGGCCAGTAGGCTGGCAGCGGAGCAACAACCGTCGTCGAATCGTAGCGGACGGGATGTTGAAAGGTCAGCGATCTCGCGTGTAAGGCAATTGGACATCCACGAACATCAGCAACCAGGTCTTGTGGCAATAGATGCCTCAGGCTTTTCGCCGAACCGTATTGCTCATCGCCGATGATTGGCCAACCGCGACTGGCAAACTGAACTCGGATTTGGTGCATGCGACCGGTGTGTGGTTCGATTTCAACGAGACTATGTGGGCCGAGCGTGTCTGATTCCATTTGAGCAAGTACGCGATACGACAAGCGACACTCACGCGCCCCTTGAGTTCCTGCTTCAACGACCTCCGCACGCGATTGCTCTGGTAGCTTGAGCAACCAGTCGACCATTTCACCGTTAGGCGGAATGACGGCTCCTTCGACGATCGCCCAATAGATTTTGCGAACTTGCCGCTTCTCGAACTGCTCGGCCATGCGAGCGGCAGCTTTCGAGTTTCGCGTAAAAAGAATGACGCCAGAGACCGCTCGATCAAGTCGATGCGGAATTCCGAGATAGACGTTGTTTGGCTTATCGAAGCGGACCTTCAGCCAAGCTTTTATCTCCGCTTCGAGCGACGGCACCGAAGGCGGAGCCTGAGTAAGCAATCCTGCTGGCTTGTTGATCGCAAGGACTGGTCCATCTTCCAGAAGAACGGACCAGGCAGAGTTCTGCGGCACATGGTCGGTCATCGTTGAATCTGTCATCGCATCGCGGCCTTGGCCAATAAAAAACGCCGTAGCTCATGCCACGGCGTTGCAGTTTGGAACCGACCTGAGTCAGTTACTTTTCTTCTTTTTTCTCTTCGGCCTTTGGCTCTTCCTTCTTGGCTTCGTCCGCTTTCGGCTCTTCTTTCTTCGCCTCATCGGCCTTCGGCTCTTCTTTAGCTTCTGGCTTAGCGGTATCCGCTGGCATGTCTGGCACATCGACTCCGCCACCCTTGGCGGAACCCGCTTCGTTACCACCGGCCTTCGGTGTTGGAGCAACAGAACCGCCAGCTGGCTTCGTGCCGCCTGACTGATCAGCACATCCAATCGACCAAACCGAAATGCCCAACAGGCCCACGAGGGCCGACAACTTCAAACACTGTGTAGCAAGCCGCATCGGCTGCACCCTTTCGTTGAATTCGATCAAACCTGAACCCACTGGTCGAGCCTCCCATCTCAATGCTCGACCGATTCCGGCAAACTGACTCGCAGCGGTTTGATCAACTCCGCGAGCCGGCCGAACTTCCCAGCCAGGAAAGCCGCGAAATTAGACGTCTGCGACCGCCGGATTGCAACCGACATCGTGGCTCGCAGCCTTGCCGACACAGTCTTTCTCGCGGCAAATCTACGCTACCCGCTCAATCGGCCCTGTTCCCAAACCACTCTAATTGATACGACCGTCACAACCGGCCTGCTGATTTGTCGCACAATCCGCGGATTATTTCTTGGGCGAATCCGAATTCGGCTTTCGCTGCTGTTGCTCACGCTCGGCCAGCGAATCCAAACCTGCCGAGACCCCGAGGCCCATCAGGCGAATAAAGCCCTCGTCGAATTCGAGCTTCAGCCGAGCACCTTGGTCGGTCGGCC
>CAIJTL010001379.1 GCA_903823545.1 uncultured Planctomycetaceae bacterium | reverse complement strand
CGAGCCGAAAACGGATTTCATGTGACCTCTCTGTCTTTATCTGGATGCCAACATGCGGATGGTGCGATTCGAACAAACCGCGGTTCGACCTCTACTCTTCGAGCCACGTTTTGAAAGATCCTTTACTGATTCTCTTGGCTTGAAGGCGTCGTCGGTTCCTGTTTCCGTGGCTCTTGATCCTTCCGCGTTGTCTCTTCTTCTGCGACCGAGTTCGCGTGGCGAACAAGTTCGCGGCCAGCGTGAACTATCCCAAGTCCAAACCCGAAGGGGATGCATCCAAAAGCCAACACAGGCCCGATCATTTTCCCGATACCCCCGAGCCCTTCTGCAGAAAATCCGAACCCAAGAAATGCCAGCGAACAAAGGCCGCTCGTCCCAGCAATCAGAATTCCGACTCCGGAGATGATCGAACCCAACAGCTTCTTCATGAGCGGGCTCCTTGGCGAGCTTCGGCGAGGACGGCAGCTCCTTCGGCTCCGTCGCGATAGAAGGTGTTGAAGGTGTCGAACGGGATGATGTGGCCGTTGGGTTGGACGAAGTGGACGCAGCTTCGTTTCACGGTCGCGATGTCGAAGTTATAGCGATCCAGAAATTGCAGGATGACGACGCGGAAGCTGTTGGCGTAGCTGAGTTCGCACGGGACCATCGCGTGAGGCAAGCAGCACAGCAGGCTCGCGAGCTTTTCTTCCGTGTTCGCTTGCGATGTTGCCAAGCTCAGCAGTTTGAGGATGCCGTCCCGCAGGGCGGGGTAGGCTTCGTAGCTGATCGTGTTGGGGCCTTGCAGGATCAGGTCGCGTGGCAGCAGTGATGTGATCGGTGTCACGGACGAACCTTGTCGCAGGCCGTAGCCGATGCAGATTTGATCGGGATTGCACGGCAGCGGGATCATGTCGTCCAACGTAAAGACGCCCGATTCCGCGACGAGGCGTCGTAGTTCGCTCGGCAGGATGCGGTTCGTCTTGCCGTCAAAGCCATCGTTGCGACCAGCATCTTGAACCGGCTGCAACGTGACACCTCGAACGCACGACCATTTCAACGCGTGCTGAATGAGGCTCGGCACTTCGCGATCGTTGATCCCTTTCTTCACCACGACCACCAATGTCGTCGAGAGGCCGACCGCTTCGAGATTCTCCAATGCCTGTTGCCGGATGTGACTGAGCTTCGCACCGCGTAAGTTCACGAGAGCGTCGTCATCGAGCGAATCAAACTGCAAATAGACTTCGAGCCGTGGGGCATAGCTCGCCAGCCGAGCGACGAACTCGCGGTCTTGAGCGATCCGCACGCCATTCGTGTTGATCATCACATGCCGGATCGGTCGCCTCTTGACCGCTTCCAGAATCTCGAAGAACTGCGGATGAATCGTCGGCTCGCCGCCGGAGAGTTGCACCAGATCGGGTTCCCCCTCGCTCGCGACCAGCGTGTCGAGCATTCCTTCGATCGTCGCCAGCGGCAGATGACTTCCATGCACGTCGGTCGCGTTCGCGAAACACACCGGGCAGGCCAAGTTGCACGCCTGATTGATTTCCAGAATCGCCAGACAACTGTGTTGTTCGTGATCCGGGCACAACCCGCAATCGAACGGGCAACCGTGCTCCGTCCGAGTCTGCGGCGCGAGCGGACGATCCCCCGGCTTGAGCCACGCCTTCTGCGATTGCCAATATTCCACGTCGTCGCTGATCTTCGTCTTCTGCACGCCGTGCTCGCGGCATCGCTTCAGGTACCAAACGCAGCCCTCTTCGATAAGCACCTTCGTGGGCACGAGCCGCAAGCAGGTCTCACACAGACTCGTTGTTTGACTGTGAAAGAGGTACGTCGCCCCCTTCCGCTCGAAGGGACTCGGTGCCGATTGGCTCGGCGCGATTGCCACAGATGATCCAGCAGATGCCATAGCCCATCAGTCCCAGCATGAGGAAATGAAACGTATTGAAGACACCAACGACCGGAGGATACGGCTTCAAGAATTCCCAAACAAACCGCTGAGCCGCATACACGATGATCAACACATGAAACCCGATCCGCAACGGCCACTCCCGCCCAGCTCGCAATTCGGCGACATACACCAGCAAGAACACGAACATCGCCGCCGATTCATAAATCTGAACGGGATGCCGTCCGACTCCGTCTCCCAAATCAACGGCCCAAGGCAATTCGGTTGGCAACCCAAAAGTGCCGTCATCCAATCCGGCAAACAAACAGCCCCAGCGGCCAATCACCACGCCCATCGAGATCGGAATGACAAACGGCGTCCCCGTCGAAGCTCGAATACCGCGTCGCCACTTCCACCATTCCACCGCCGCAATGCCACCAGCCAACGCCCCTGCAATGCTGTGTGAAAGCGTCGGGACATCCGCTTGCAACGAATTCAAAGAACCAAACAGCCAAGCTCCGATGACACCTCCGGTCGCGAGGTGAATGAAATAGGACGGCTCCGTCTGCCGAGCCAACCTCTGCACTGCCCCTGGATACCGTCGATGCAACCAGGCCCCGCCAAGAAACGCTCCCGACCAAGCGAGCAGATCACCGATCTGGTGCGCCCAAGGTGCCGTTGGAATTGAGATCATGTGGAGTGTTCCCGCTAAGAAATGTCGTTTTCGCAATCGCCGGGACTGTTCCGTCGCATCATGTCGCCATTCAGAATCAAGAAACACTCAAACAAACGACCTTCGATGCCGCAACGCAGAGGTGCGGCGGCAGAGAGAACTCGTTGTGTCCGGCCTCCTGGCCGAGACACATCCGCTCGACCGAAGGTCTCCCGGACGGTCAACGGAAAGACGTTGTTGAATATCGTTGGTCGCGACGAATTGGGAGACCTGCGGTCACAAGCGGGTGGCTCGGTCAGGAGACCGGCTACAACGCCGCTTCGCGAGCAGGAGGTCTTCACAGGAAACTCGTTGTCCGACAGAATCCCGCGACTTCAGACTGACCACACGGAGGAATGCGGATGTTGCCGGAGTTGAGACGACTGGTGGAGACGTCGTTGATTCTGACCCCTGAGTTGGAAGAGCGGTCGCAAGCGATTGTCAGCGCGGTGTTGAATTCGTCGCGGTATATCGACGAGCCGAACTTCACGGCGATGTGCGACGAAGACTTGGCGTTCTTGTTCGCTCAATATGACCAAACTTTTTTTGGCGGCGCTTGTCGGCGGACGCTGCAAGAAATGGGAAGCCCGCTGGAGTTTCGAGTTTCGCCGAGAATGACTCGCGCGGGAGGGAAGACGACTCGTATCGTCGCGCGAGCGGCTCGCGGGATTTCTCCGATTCCGCGGTTCGAAATCGCCGTCTCGTCCACGTTGTTGTTTCAAACGTTTGCGGACGTCGATCGACCGATCAAAGTGACGGGGCTGCTTTGCAATAATCGGCTCGATGCTCTGCTGCGAGTTTTCGAGCATGAACTGACACACTTGGTTGAGATGCTGTTATGGCAAGCGTCTTGCTGTGCCGCTCCGCGATTTCGAGGAATCGCCGGTCGCTTCTTCGGGCATACCGAATCAACGCATCAGCTCATTACGCCGGACGAACGTGCTCGCGAGAAGTTCGGTATCCGCCCCGGCGACCGAGTGAAGTTCGTGATGGAAGGTTCGCGGTATGTTGGTATCGTGAACCGTGTCACGAAGCGGGCCACGGTGCTCGTCGAAGACGCGCGTGGCGTTCGTTATTCGGACGGACGTCGCTATGCGAAGTTTTATGTGCCCGTCGGAATGCTCGAACGTTGCGCGTGATTTCGACGAATGTCGCCGAAATCGCGGGGTGCCTGGCGTCGGTGTGCGACGTCAGAGGTCACACAATTTCAGCCTCACTCGGCGGCTCAAGTT
>CAIJTL010001378.1 GCA_903823545.1 uncultured Planctomycetaceae bacterium | reverse complement strand
CGTCGAGCCATCAGCATTGACGAACCGAAGACGTCACGACCGAAACGTTCTCGAGTCGCCTCCGTTTCTGCCGAGAGATCAAAGGCTCCACGAACACGCGATGACAGCAACAGGTCAAAGGCCGCTTTTTGCCAAGTATCAAG
The DNA here is from genome assembly GCA_903823545.1 of uncultured Planctomycetaceae bacterium. Classification (GTDB taxonomy): domain Bacteria; phylum Planctomycetota; class Planctomycetia; order Planctomycetales; family Planctomycetaceae; genus SXKJ01. The sequence continues at coordinate 1,879 of CAIJTL010001378.1, read as the reverse complement.
ATCACGCATGGCCCGCGCGCCGTCCATCAGCCGAGCTTGGTCGTCAAACTGTTTCAACAGCGAGCGACGACGATCAAGCGAATCAGCAGTCAGTGCCTCATTGAGCGACGGCATTTTCGGATCGCCGATAGCCCATGTTTGATCTTCGTAGAAATCTTTGTTGGCATCGAGCTGCTTATTCAGCGTTGGTTCGCAGGTACTGAAGAGCGGATCGTATTTGCGGCCCAAGAACCCGCCGTATGGACCTGCTCGCCGTAGTGACTGCGTATATCCCGGAAGCGCGGGGAGCACGACATACGGCGGCACTCCCGGCTGACCAACTCCGAAGTAAGTCGCCACCGAACCCATGCTGGGATAATCGGTCGGTCGCCAAAAATAATCCTGTTGATCGTTCCCTCCCGTGAAGCCGGTCATCACCGCATATGGATTGTGGCTGTTGTATCCGTGTGACAAAGTCCGAATCAGCGTGACTCGATTCATCCACGCGGCCATGCGAGGCAAGTGTTCGCAGATTGGCAGACCGGTCACAGAGGTCGGGATCGAAGCGAACTCGCCGCGCACTTCTGCCGGAGCATCTGGCTTCGGATCAAACATGTCGATGTGACTTGGCCCGCCAAAGAGATCGATCAAGATGACCGACTTCACTTTCGGAGCCTTCGCCGCCGCGTGAGCAACTAGCGGCTGCGCGGAATTGGCCAACATCCCTCCAAAGAGCGACAAGCTCCCCGCTCGCAAAACCGCTCGTCGAGAAACTCCGTCACACGCTTGGCCCGCTGGTCCCAGGACTGTCAGCATCGTAACTCCTCATGCACTTGAACCGGATCGATGACTCGTCTCAGCCCTGTGGCTTACAGCTCAACGGCTCGCAACATCGACAATCCAATTATTTGCCCACAGTGATTGCCAAAACTGTCAGACCAAACACAACCAAGACTCCGTGTCGCAAATATCGTAATCCCCACTCACCCGGCCGAACCATCAACACTCCCAACACACCGAGCCAATAAGCAACAGACAACGCGCAGAACACTCGCCGAAAGATCCCACCATCCAACATCACACTGGCTAGCAACGCAAAAAACACCTGAAACAAAAACGCTCGAACCAACGCAGAGTGATAAACGTCAGACCCGCGCTCACCTACTCCAGGCAAGGCTTCACGGTTTGCGGTGGTTACTGGCTCGTTCATGATCAGCACTCCATTAGGGCATCAGATCGTATCGGCATCCGCTTGTGCGTGAAGCCAACTTTCTGGAATTCCGTGGTTATTCGCGCTGCGCCACGTAGCCCTGTCGCTCCGCGACAGCAAAGCCGAACGGTCGTTCGACGTCGTCCACGCGATCCACCCACAACAGCCAATCCACGTCATTCGCGCGCTCGGCTAACCTGTTGCGGAGCGACAGGGCTACTTTCGCGCACCAGGAATCTCTTGCAACACGAGATCGCATTTTCAATGCCCGCGTTGAGTAGGCATCGTGATTCCAGAGACAGCAATCGAGAATGCGGAAATTGCAGGAACGATACACGTTCCGCTAATTGCTTCGACTGGGAGTGCCTCTCCTGACGGCATGTCAACAATTCGACGGCCATCAAAGTAGTTGTCCGCAGCCGGATAGATCTTCGGATGAAGACTTCCAATGAGCTTGGAAAACTCATCACGTAAAGTGCGGCAGAAATCGGCGAAGAAGACGAATGAGTTGAGGTCAACTTCATCCCAGATGCTCTTGTCGTCCCACTCACCAAAAGCTGCGTTTTGCATTGCGATCTTAGGGACCATTAACAGGCCATCGTTAACACGCACAGGCATCCGTGGTTCATGCATGATGTGACTACGAGCGGCGTAAAAATCTTGCAGGGGAATGTAGACCGCTTCACCCAT
>CAIJTL010001377.1 GCA_903823545.1 uncultured Planctomycetaceae bacterium | reverse complement strand
GTGGATTGTTCTCCGTGCCGACATTCTTCGAGAGCTTGTCGACGCGAAACTCCCCCTCCTGCTTCTCCGCGTTGTGGCAGCGGACGCAGTGCGATTGCAAATAGGGCAGCAAAGACTTGTCGAACTCAGTCGGTGAGGTCGCGGCATGCGCGGCGTGGGCGACAGTGATGAGCAGGAGGGGAGTCAGAATCATTCGCATGTTGTTCATGGATCTATGATCGTTCTTTCGTCAATTCAGCGTGCCTTGAGCGCATCATGTGTACGACGGCCTTCCAGTCCGTTGATCGGCGCGACGGACTGGAAGTCCGTCGTACCGCTTGGGGCGATAGCCGACACTCATTTCGTCAGGAAAAGTCGGCTTCCGACAATCGCGTGAATGACCGAGTGGACTCGGAACTCGTCGTTCTCCAGTTGCTTGTAAATCTCGTCGACCGCATCCGCGTCAATGACTCCCACCGGACGCGTCAGCGCGTAGGTGAGTGCCGTGGTCACGAAGGCCCGGCCGAAGCGATCTCGCTCTGCCAGGAGCGCTTGCTTGTACTCCTTCAAGGTTGAGAACGTGCGGCCTGACTTGAGACTGCCGCTGACGTCGAGCGGTCGCCCATGAGGATGGGGACGTCCCTGGCCATCCTGAGCCGTGCTCCATGCGCCGATGGCATCATAGTTCTCAAGAGCCATTCCGTAGCCGTCGAGCGTTGCGTGGCAACTCGCGCAGGTCGGTTCCTTGCGATGGAGTTCCAACCGTTGACGCACCGTCAAATTCGCTCCCGCGGTGTTCGGCTGGATCTCCCCGGCTCCCGGCGGCGGAGGCGCAGGCGGATCGTTCAACAGCTTCTCACGCACCCATGCGGCGCGACGCACGGGCAGCGTGCGGTTGCCGTCAGACAACAACGTCAGCAGCCCGGCCATCCCCAGCACTCCGCCGCGCTCGACGCCTGCGGGAATGCTGACCTTGCGAAACTCGGGCCCCTTCACGTCTGCGATTTGGTAGAGCGTGGCCAGTCGATCGTTGATGACGAGATAATCCGAGTTGATGAAGTCTGTGATGGGACGATTGTGATCCAACACGTATTGGAAGAACGCCAACGGCTCCTTGCGAGACGCCACCTCCAGTTCGTTGTCATAGCGGGGTCCCCACGGGGGGAGGCGACCCCGGTAGTGTTCCGATGGTTGGACCGAGCCGTATCGCCTGACATCGAGCCATTGCCCGGCAAAGCTCTCCACAAAGCGCCCGATCTTCGGATCCTTCAGCATGCGCTCGACCTGCTGGCGACGGATCGCAGGTTCGGTCAATCGACCGGCCGCAGCCTGTTCGAGCAGTTCGGCGTCCGGCATCGAGTTCCAGAGAAAATACGAGAGACGATTGGCCAACTCGTAGTTGTCTAAGGGACGCGCCGTCTTCTCCTGCTGCGGTTCCTGGATCATGAGGAACCCCGGCGCGACCAGCAGAGCCTGCAATCCGTAACGCAAAGTCTCGTGAGGCGACAACCCGAACTCCCGCTG
>CAIJTL010001376.1 GCA_903823545.1 uncultured Planctomycetaceae bacterium | reverse complement strand
GGTGACGTAATTAGGGACAGGCTTTGCCTGACGGCGTATTCACTCCATTTCGCAAACAAGCCTACGAATTCCCTCTCACTACGCAGAGAAATCGAATCCGCATCGCGACGGAGCAAGTAATCAATCGCAACGCTTCGCGTTCCGCAAAAAGATAAACCCAAGGCCACAAACGCTGCAACGAGCATCACAGCCGCACAAAGCCAGACTTTACGTAGCAGGGTTCCACGCATTACTAAGACCATCCGCCACTTGATGAAGCTTAAATCGGTTGCAGCACGACAACGCATTCCGTCCGACCGAAAGACATATACCTGAAAGAAACGGATCTACTACTTGCTTGAAGTGTATTGGATATAACACTTCTTGATATACGCGCCGTGCATACTCAGAGACGGAGGTTTTAGGAAAGTCTCTTTTGAATCGGTTGTCGCGTAGATAATTTTCCGGGCCAATTACGCTAAGAACAAGCCCAAACTTCTACAGTCACTAGAACTCAACCACAAAAGACGACTTAGAGACCGACAGAAAACCTCCCATCGACCAAGTGATTGCCGAGATTTTCCATCTTAGCAAACAGGTTTTTGTCGGCCTCTTAGCGAAGACGTTTTCTCAATCAGCGTCCGCGCTCGTTGCCATATTGAGCGATCTGCCAGCGCGATGAGAATCGAAACCCCAGCTTCAGGGCTTCCGATTCGAGCCAACTAGACCGAACGGCCAACTCTTCTCGCGTGCGAGCTTGCGGCATCAGCCAGACTCGATCGCTCGCGACTTGCGGCCAATCGGACAAGTAGTTGCAGACGCCATTCAAGTCAGACGGTTCATCGACGACAAACTTGAATTGATACGGCCCCGACTCAATCAGCCGAGCAATCGCCTCCCGATTGGTCCGTGTTTGCTCGTGCTTTTCGATCCAACGTGGAGCATCTACTGACGAGTGCTTTGAAGGGGACGAGTTCGCAAGTTTCGGGCTAATCGACATCAAGTTCGCGGGCGCCGGACGAAAGATCGTCCCGGCGGTTTCGATCGTAATGAAGCTCCCTTCACGAATCAGTGCTTCGCAGAGCGCGACCGACTCCGGTTGCAACAGCGGCTCGCCGCCGGTGAGAACGACGTGATCGATACCAAGCTCAAGCACCTCACGAACTAAATCAGCAACAACGACTTGGCGACCTTCTGGTTGCCATGATGTAAATGGCGTGTCACAGAACCAGCAGCGCAGATTGCATCCCGTGGTACGAACGAAGACCGATGGGGTTCCGGCAAATTGCCCTTCACCTTGAATCGACTGATACAGCTCGGCAATTCGCACGACGAGTCAATACTCCTGATATTATGGAAGAAAGAAATTGATCGATGGTTATTGATCGTTTGGGGCGAGCGATCCAATCAAAAGAACCACTGACCGATGATCAATAACCAATCTGGATTTCGCCCCGGGATTGTGTCGCTCGCTAGTCAGGCTGGAAAGCCTGGATCACTGGCGGTGCCCCAGCCCCAGCACTTCCTAACCAAAAGCTGTAAACGAAGACGCTGCCGACCGCG
>CAIJTL010001375.1 GCA_903823545.1 uncultured Planctomycetaceae bacterium | reverse complement strand
CTGCGGGGCATGTTCTCCGGTTTGTCTTCGATTCGGCGAATTTCGGCACCAAGTGAATTGAGCTTGCGTTCGAGTGCTTCGTAACCACGATCGAGGTGATAGATGCGTTTCACGACCGTGTCACCTGCGGCAGCCAGGCCGGCTAAAACGAGCGCCGCACTCGCTCGCAGATCAGAGGCCATGACGCAAGCTCCGCTCAGTTTACCAACGCCGCTAATGATCGCACTCGGTCCTTCGCGACGAATCGTGGCTCCAAGCCGAACCAATTCAGAAGCGTGCATGAAACGATCAGGGAAGACCTTATCGCTGACGACGCTGATCCCTTTCGCCAGACAGAGCAGCGTCATCACTTGAGCTTGCACATCGGTCGCGAGTCCCGGATAGGGCAGTGCCGTTGCATCGACCGCTTGAAAGTCACCCACCGGACCGCGAACGCGAATCATAGGTTGGGTATGCGGCCTTTGAGGTTGTTTTGGTTGGCCATTTGAAAACGGAAGTGCGACGTCATCCAGGTCTAGCGATTCAAGAATCTGGTCAAGCTGATCAATCCGCTCGATCGGAGACAGTTCGGAATCGGACAATTCAATTCGGACGCCGATCTCGCGCAGCTTCTCGATCACAGCGGTCAGGTGAGTAAGACACACGTTTTCAATTCGGACGTCACCACGTGTGATCGCAGCGGCAACCATCAACGTCGCCGCTTCGATGCGATCGGGGATCACCGTATGCTCGACGCCAATCAGCCGGTCGACTCCTTCGATACGCAGAAACGGCGTACCCAAGCCTTCGATTTTTGCTCCCATCGCATTGAGCATGTTGCCGAGATCAATCACTTCCGGCTCGCACGCCGCCGCTTCGATGATTGTCTCACCCTCAGCCAGCACAGCAGCACTCATGACATTGCAGGTGCCGGTAACTGTGCTGCCGAACGGGCCGCCGAGATAAATCCGATTGCCACACAGCCGATCGACTTCGGCGATCACGTAACCCTTCTCAACGCGAATATCAGCACCAAGTGCTCGCAGACCTTTGAGATGTAACTCGATCGGGCGGTCTCCAATGTTGCAGCCGCCAGGAAGAGACACACACGCTCGACCACGTCGCGCGAGCAACGGACCAAGTACGCAAAAGCTCGCTCGCATCTTCCGCACGAGTTCATAATCGGCAATGACAGGGCGATCGTCGATCACTTCCAATGCCAGCGACCGATCTGCTCGCCGTTCCACGCTCATACCCAGCGATTGCAGCAACTCACCAAGAGTCCGGACATCAACGAGGTCCGGCACATCGTGCAATACGGTCTGACCATCGGCCAACAACGCAGCAGCCATGATCGGCAGCGCCGAATTCTTAGCGCCATCGACACGCACTCGTCCTCGAAGCGGCTTGCCACCGCGAATCACAAACATGTCCATCCTTGGACTCCCAGCACGCTTGTCGTGCCGACTTTACGTGGTCTCAATTTTGCCGCCTAAAGGCGGTACTACGAGCTTTCGCGGTGGGCTTCTACTGTTTTCGGACCGCTCGGACAACACGAGGTTGCTTCGATAAATCCTTAAGAACTGCGATCTCTGCGTAGTTCCCATTCGCAGTAAGAAGTTGCGACACGGCATCCGCTTGCTCGCAGGCGATCTCGATTAACAAACAGCCCGTCGGCACAAGGTAGCGAGGGGCATCTGCCACTATGCGGCGAATGATGTCCAACCCATCGGCACCGCCATCCAGAGCCGAACGAGGTTCATGCAACCGGACATCCGGCTGCAACGTTTCGATCTCGGCTGATGTGATATATGGCGGGTTGCTGGCGATCAGGTCGAACTGCTCGTCAGCGGCTAACGGACCGAAGAGGTCTCCATGCAGAAACCGGATACGATCTGTAACGGAATGCTTTTCCGAATTCTGTTTTGCAACCGCCAATGCGGTCGCCGAAAGATCGACCGCCGTAATTTGAGCCTGCCGGCAATTCACAGCGAGCGTAATCGCAATGCAGCCCGAGCCGGTCCCAACATCTAGAACGCGCGGCTGCGAGTGTGATTTGAGGTATTCGATCGCTTCGACAATGAGCGTTTCCGTATCAGGACGAGGCACGAGCACATCGGAGGTGACTCGAAAATCGAGCCCGAAGAACTCGCGATGTCCGACTAGATATGCAACTGGTTCAGCAGCAGATCGTCGTTTAACGAGATCACGCATCATCGCTCGCTGCGCGTCGGTGAGAGGCGAATCAAATTGCGTGTAGAGTTGAATTCTCTGACAACCACGAGCGTGAGCCAGCAGAATCTCTGCATCTAAACGAGGCGACTCACTTCCATGCTTCTTTAAGTGCGGGATCGTCCAGTCCAAGATTTTCCGCACTGTCCAGACATCAGCAGCAGGACTCGGTGTGGAATTGGCGTCGGACATGCGATCGGCTCACTTGCTCTTTGTGCTGCCTTCAAGCGGAACTGACATAGCGAAAAAGCATCGCCCGAAAAAATACCGTCTCAAAGCGGAACTACGAACCGATCTCCACGTTCCCCTTCAAGCGTTCGTTGCGGTCGAACTCCAACATCTGACTGATGAGGTCATCGAGCTCCCCCTGCATGATCTTGTCGAGTTTATAGAGCGTCAGCCCGATACGATGATCTGTTAGGCGGTTTTGTGGGAAGTTGTAAGTCCGGATGCGTTCGCTCCGGTCGCCTGACCCGATCAAAGTTCGCCGAGTTGATGCGCGATCGGAGTCGAGTTTTTGCTGGCGTTGTTCGTAGATTTTGCTGCGGAGGAGTCGCATCGCTCGCGCGCGGTTCTTGTGCTGACTCTTCTCGTCTTGGCAACGCACAACGATTCCGGTCGGGATGTGCGTGAGGCGAACGGCGCTTTCCGTCTTGTTGACCTTCTGGCCGCCGGGACCACCGGCTCGCATTGTGTCCATGCGGATGTCTTCGTCGCGAATCTCGACTTCAACGTCTTCCACTTCAGGCAATACAGCAACCGTCGCGGCGCTCGTATGCACGCGGCCTTGTGATTCGGTTTCAGGCACTCGCTGCACTCGGTGCCCACCACTTTCAAACTGCAACTGATGAAAGCATCCTTCGCCACTGACCGAGAGAGTGACTTCTTTGATGCCACCCATTTCAGCATCGCTCATTTCGAGCACTTCCATCTTCCAACCACGAGTGTTGACGAAAATTGAATACATCTCGAAGAGGTTACGAGCAAACAGAGCCGCTTCTTCGCCACCAGTTCCCGCTCGAATTTCCATGATCAGCGAACCGCGTGTCATCGAATCGCCAGCGGTGAGAATGTCTTCGAGTTCCGCTCGCAACGTTTCAAATTTCGGTTCGATCTCGGCGAGTTCGGCTCGCGCGTACTCACGCGCTTCTTGATCCGTCTCGTCATAGATCATCTGCTTGGTATCGTTGACTTCCTGTTCGAGCTTGTTGAAGTCGCGAATTGACATCGCCACTTTACGCAGCCCTCCGCTCTCGCGTTGCAACGACAACATCCGCTCGATGTCCGCCAAGACAACGGGATCTTGCAACTGGCTTTCGATTTCTTCAAATCGCTGGAGCTTGGCTTGAAGTGTGGGATACAT
>CAIJTL010001374.1 GCA_903823545.1 uncultured Planctomycetaceae bacterium | reverse complement strand
CGACGTCAGCACCGGTGCTGGCAACGACGGCAATCCTCTGTAATCACCCCTGGAAGCTCTGTTGATGCTCCCAAAGGCCGCCACGGTTTGACCGTGGCGGCTTTTTTTGTTGCCACACAAAGAACGACGTTGATTACTTCACTGGCTCATCTTTCCGATTGAACCCCAGCACGATGTCGAATTGAGCGGCGAGTTCGCCGATCTTCGACCCTTTGACTGGGGCGAAATCAACGATCAACGATTCGCGCGCCTTCTCGTCCCGTATGCCCTTCAGGACGCCGTCCTTTTCATTGCCTGGATGTCCCTTTACGTAACACTGCGTTGTGAATTTCTCCTGCTTGGGAACTTTGACCGCGACGTGAATGTGCGGAGTGCGACCCGGATACGGCACCGGCTTGATCGTCCGAAAGAGATACTCACCCGTGCGACCAGTGAGAAACCGACCGAAGCCTTGGAAATGCGAGTCGCGCTTGTCTCGGTTGTTGCTGCCGCTGTGCAGATACGCGCCGTGATGATCCACCTGCCAAATCTCAACGATCGCATTGCGAATCGGCGAACCGGTCGCGTCGAGGATTCGTCCGCTGAGATAGGTCACTTCACCCACCGCTGCATCGATCGTGTCGTTGATGATCAGCAGATCGTTGTCAGTGTCGAGCGGCAATTTATCCGGATAAAATGGACCTTCCGTTTGCTTCGGCGTGCGAATCAATTCCTCAGCAAATAGATTCGACGCACCAAAAGCGGCAAGACCAGCCGCCATACCGCCAATGAAAGTACGACGCGAAACGAAAGAGCCATTCATGGACATCATTTCTCCTTATCGAAAGTGTTGAGACTCGCTGACTACTTTTTGACTTCGCTCACGCAATACAAAAACCGATTCGAGCGAAGCAGAAGTTTCCCGTCAGCGATCGCGGGACTGCCGTTGAAGTCCGAATCATCATCGAGCTTGTTAGTCGCCAAGACCTCTCCTTCACCGGTAATCGAAACCACGAACGTCCCGTTTTGCCGAGTGACGAAATACGCTTTGCCGTCGGCGACAACTGGCGAGGCATAAATCCCGCCCGCTCCAGAGAGACGTTGCTGAAACAACGATTCGCCATCTTTCACGCCGAGACATCCGAGAATGCCCCGTTCGTTCGCGCACAGGATGCGATCGCCTGCCAGCACCGGTGAAGGCACGTAAGAGCTGAGCGACTTTTTCCAAACAGTGTGCGTCTTCGTCACTTCATCGCGCCCGCCCGAACGGATCGCGACCGCACTGCCGGAGCGTCCGCCAAGGGCGTAAACGATGCCGTCGCGAGCAACCACGCTGCCGCAGATCGTTTGATCTTGAACCCCATCGGCGAACCAAAGGAACTCGCCGTTTTCAGGATCGAATCCCCAAACTTCATACGGTGCGTTGAGAACTAACTCGGTCTTCCCTTGCGGCGCATCAACTAAGACCGGCGTCGACCACGAACTATGCAGACTCGACGCTTCAGTCTTCCAAGCTTGCTTGCCGGTCGCTTGATCGAGCGCAATCAACGCGCGGCTTTCTGCTCCCGCATTCACGATCACTTTGTCGCCATACAGAATCGGGCTGGAACCAGAACCCCAATTGTTCTGAGCCGAACCGGTTCCGACGTTTGTTCGCCAGAGTTCTTTGCCGGTCAGATCGTAAGCCAGCACGCCGGACTTGCCATAGAAGACAAAGACTCGTTCGCCATCGGACGCGGGAGTGCTCGTGGCGTAACCGTGATCGCGAATGAATCCAGAGTAACGGTCTTCCGGCTCAGTCGCCTCGGCCACTTTGTCCCAGATCACCGTGCCGTCTTTGAATGACAGGCAGAGCAGGTGTCGTTGCAGGTTTTTCAACTCGCCCGGCTTATCTCGATCGACGCCATAGCCGGAATAGCACGTGAGAAAAATCTTGTCGCCAACAACGATGGGACTCGAACTGCCGGGGCCAGGAAGCGGTGTTTTCCATGCCACTCCATTGCCACTATCCCATTTCACCGGCAGCCCACGCGCGTCGCAGACAGCCGAACCATTCGGTCCACGAAACCGTGACCAAGCATTCGCATCCGCGGCAATACACAGCCCGTCGTTGCAAAAGAAGGCTGCTGCGGCTGCACAAGGAATCAATGCCCAACCCCAACGAGTTCCAGAAAACATCAGCAACCTCCTTGAAAGCTTGTGATAGAAAAGAGAACGCTCGCCGTGACTCAATTCAACAGGCCCATCCTGCATCCAAGTTGGGAAGCAAAACCGACCTTGTTGAACAGAACCACGACGAGCGTGAAAGCAGCGTTTTGACGCTGCATTTACGTAGCCATCACGTTCCACGTGATGAGCCGATCGCTTCGTACAACATCAAGACTCTGGAAATCACTGGCAACATTCGGCTCGTCACGCGGAGAGTGACGGCCAGGTAAATGCGAAAGCTAATCCGCCTTTTTCTCTTCTGCTTTCTTGTCGCCGGAGTTCTGTCGGCGAGGACGGCCTTCTGCCCCCGGTCGTCCGCCGCCAGGGCCACCACCTCCAGGTCCGCCGAATCCACCGCGCAACTGAGCCACGTCGAACTTCGCACCCTTCAGGGTTTCGAGCTTTGCGGCTTGATCCTTCGAGAGAATCTCGGCCAGCTTCTTGTCATTCACTTCGGTCATTTCGCGCATCTTGTCACGTGCGTCACCACCACCGCCGGCTCCACCACCGCCACCGAATGCGGCGCGGAACATCTCGTTACGCTTGTCCTCGAACTCTTTGTTCGTGGCCGTCAGCTTCTCTTGTTGTTCCTTCGACAGGTCCAACGCTTTGATGACATCAGCGTCTTGGTAAATGCGTGAGCCCATCAATTGCATTTGGATTTGCTTCAGCCGCTCGTTCTGCTTCGCATCAAGAACTTCAGCGACCTTTGGTTTGTACTTGTCGTTAACCTTTTGCATGGCTTCCATCCGCTCGGCCATCTGCTTGCGACGCTCGTCAGCCGACAGATCTTGTCCTCCACCACCAGGACCGCCGAAAGCTGGCATCTCTTTGCGAGCCTCTTCGCCGAGCGTCTTGAGCTTGGCGATTTGGTCTTCTTTCAAACCGAGTTCCTTCTGAACTGCTTCCGAACCGGCCAGCATCATCGGTGAAAACAGGCCACCAAACCCGCCACCACGATTTCCGCCACCACCCGGTCGCTGAGCCATTGCACTGGAAGTGCTCGTCACAATGGCCGTCAACGCGACCAACGAGAAGAAAAATCTGCTACGTGTCATTGAACAATCTCCTAAGAAATCAAGCGTGGTGAGAGGAACTTGACCGCCAAAATTCATAGTCACTGACGTGATGGTATGGGAAGAACCTGAAGCGAACATGAACCAAGCGACGAGGGCATGGTCGCAGAAATGCCCATCCTGCCAGGTGACGAGATCAGCGTGTGCCCTCAAGAATCGTCAACTTCCGGCGAATTGTTCCCGGCTACCGACTCACGCTGGGCGAACTTAGAATCCGCCGCCGTTTCTGTCTCGTCATCATTTCTGAGGATCACATCATGGGGTTGTTCGACAAGTTGCGTGGCGAATTGGTTGACATCATCGAGTGGATTGATGATTCCAAGCACACACTCGTTTGGCGATTTCCGAGATATCAAAACGAGATCAAGAACGGCGCTCAGCTCGTCGTGCGACCGGGTCAAAAAGCGATCTTCGTCCATCGCGGCGAAGTGGCCGACATTTTTGAAGAAGGTCACTACGAACTCAAAACCGACAACCTGCCAATTCTCGGTACGCTGCTTGGTTGGAAGTATGGCTTCAACAGCCCGTTCCGTTCGGAGGTGTACTTCGTCAGCACACGGCAAATCACCGATTTGAAATGGGGCACACCGAATCCAGTCATGCTCCGCGATGCGGAATTCGGCCCGATTCGCTTGCGAGCGTTCGGTACCTACACGCTGCGAGCCGTTGATCCGAAGGCGCTGTTGAAGGAGCTCGTCGGCGCGAATAGTGATTTTAACTCAGAGGAACTCTCTGAGTTGCTGCGTTCAATCATCACGACTGCGTTCTCTGACTTGCTCGCGTCATCAAAGGTCGCCGCACTGGATTTGGCCAGCCGATATCAAGAGATGTCTGACGACCTCCGCAAGATCGTGGCCGAACGGATCGACGATGAGTACGGCCTCGATATTCCCGCGTTGTTCATTGTCAACGTGTCGTTCCCCGAAGCGGTCGAAAAGGCGCTCGACGTCCGCACGAGCATGGGTGTCGTCG
>CAIJTL010001373.1 GCA_903823545.1 uncultured Planctomycetaceae bacterium | reverse complement strand
TTCTTCCCGCACGCTTTGGCTGCTGGGCTCAATCACGATGGGGAACGGAACCTGGTGAACTCGTGATGTGATCCGCATCAAATGGTTGATACCGGCATCATTGAGAGAGGTCGTATTCGCCACCCACTCGTGTTCGTGAATCACCAAATCGGATGCTTCGGCATTCGACTCATGCGTTTTCCAAATCGGATCGCTGAGCGTTCCGAGCGGTGTCGGTGGATTCACAGAGCAGTGATCACAGTTGTAGCCGTTGCACTGACACCCGACTAAACAAGCGGCAGTCGTCAATGGCACGAGCCATTGTGGAACCATCGGATTCATGACTCTCTCCTCAGTTTGCTTCGCAATGTCGAAGCGGAAATGTGATGGTGTCTGGGTTTCGGATTTGTTTGTTATTCAGAACTAAAGCCGTGCTCGCCATGAAGATAGAACTCCTCCGACTTCTGCACTGCTTGGCATTCCGAATAGCCCGCTTGCTTCATCCGCTTTTTGTAGAGCGGCCAGACCGTGCTGCGGTGATGGCAGTTTGGACGACCTTCAATGTTGCCATGGAAGAAGAAGTCATGATCCGTTGGTTCGGTCACTTCCATGCCTGGCAGAATCGCCGGCACTTGGTTCGGTTCCAGAGCGTGAACCAATTCTGGTGTGACGAGAATGATCAACTCGGATTCGTCTCGCGAGATCGAACGTGAGTCGGTAAGTAAGTTGAAGATCTTCCAATCGCCGATGTACGGCAACCGCGCGGAGTCACCGCGTTGTTCTTCTTGTAACAAACCGGCAATGGCAAAGACTTGTCCTTCGCGCAGATCAACCATCGTACTGGCCGATCGCGTATCGAGGCCAAACACGCCACCAACGGAGTTGTTCTTATTGAGCGTGCTAAATGTCGGAGTGACCTCCAATCGGATGCGGTCTTTATCCAGCACGGTTGGCAGAAAATTCAGCGACGTGCCAAATCCCTTGAACGAAGTTGTCGCCGCTTGAGCTCCACCGACACCAACGACTGTCGGGACGGCAAATTCACCGCCGGACAAGAAGGTCGCCGGATGACCGCTGAGAGCCACAAGGTTCGGTTCCGCCAGAATCTTCGCAGAGCCGTTTCGGACCAACGCTTTCAAGGCCAAGTTGAAACTGCCGTCATTGAAAGTTCCCGACGCAGAAATGTTCGGGCCTGTCGCCGGCAGCAGTGCGGACTTCAGCATGAATTCTTTGATGTTGAAGTCAAAGTCTGCTCCGAGGTCTCGCGCCGCCGAGCGTTTCAATTCGGCGATACGGACCTTGAGCAGAACTTGTTTCTCGCCCGGAATCCTCAGCATGTTGACCAAGTTACGAGTGACGCTGTTTTGTCGTGTGTCCGGAAATGGTTCGGCGGCAGCTCCCGTTGCGGTTCCGCCACCATAGCCACCAGTTCCAGAAGGCAGCATGTCTGCGTTCTTGCGAATCACTGACATGATCTGCACGGCTTCTTGCTCGTCGCGAGCTTGGCCGCGAATGATCACTTTGTCGGCAATCGGAATCAGTTGCACGCGGCTATTCGGGAACATCTCGTTGATGAGCGAGTTCAAGTCGGCGAAATCTTTGCGACCTTGATCTTCAATGCCATCGTCGCGGACGACGGTGACGAGCACGCTCAACAACTGCGCGTTCTCTTCTTTACCAACCCAGAAGGTGACGGTCGTTGATCCCGCTTCTTTGCCAATGATCTCGACTTCACGCGACCCGAAGCCGACGAAGTCAATCAGCGAAGGATCGGCGACTGCAACGCGAAAGACGTCTTGCTTCAATCGCAAAATCTTTGATCGCCGTTTCGTCACCTCGAGTTCCACGTCAGCGGTCACGACCTCGTCAATGAGCCGATTGACCTTTTCAGTCTGTGCTGCCGTGGCTGGTCTGTCTTGTGCAAGAGATAAATGAGGAAGCCCGACCGAACTCGCTGTCATGACGACCGCGAGGCTCACCGGCACTCCGACAATCCGTCTCAGAGTCCAGAGTTTTTTCATATCACACCATCCTTGGTTGGTAGCTGAAACCAGTGCGCGGCCATGGACAACAAATGACTGACTGAGGCCCCCGAAGCCGAGCGACCATGCCAATTCAACACCGATCCATCAGAAGAATCGGCAGATTCGCTACAGGCGTTAGAGTCAAAAATGGCACGGATTGCCGTAGCTAACAAAGCTCCGCTTACCAGACGCAGAAACCGCCGAATGCAATGAGCGATTTAGAGGCAGTTTCTCGTGGTTCTTCCGAAGTGCCGCTCAAGAAGTTTGGATGACCAAGCTGTGCCAAACGCTGCGGCTTTGGCAGCCCTGGGAACTTGACATGACGTGAAAGGTCGCGGTGTGGCTCGTAGAACCCTGACGACGGTTATCCAGCCGGCATCGGATGAGACGGGTTTGCGAAGTATTCGCTTGCCGATGTGGGGAGCTTCACCGAGTCTTTATTACTCGTTGCAGCACTTCAGGATGCTCAGTTGAGACATCACGACTTTCGGTACGATCTGAGCTCAGATCGTAGAGTTGATGTCTCTTCTCGCCGTCGCTGATCAACTTCCAATTCCGATCTCTCGCGGCGAGGACTTTGCCGTCCGGGGACATCCAGACGATCGGTCGTTCCATGAGCGGCTGCATTTTCTGCCAGAGACCAGCTAGCGATTGGCCATTAACTCGCCCAATGGGGCGAGAAACCGAGGCCAATTGAGCGAGCGTCGGCAGGATGTCCCAAGGCCCAACTGCTTCGTCAGAAGTTGTTCCCGGAGCGATGTGTTCGGGCCATCGAACAAGAAACGGGACACGTAAATTGCCTTCGTTGAGACCGCTGGTCGAGTGCGAGAATTCTCCGGTACTTCGAGTCTTTCCGGTCAGCTCTTTCGATTTTGGATCTGGTCCCGCAAGTGCGAGAACGAGGAGACACGTTCGATTCGCTAACCCAAGTTCGTCAACAGCTTCTGTGATTCGGCCAACGAGTGAATCCACTTGTCGTACTCGAACCGAATACTCTTCTGGAGTAGTTGGGAGCGCGTTGTTGCCATCCAGAGCATGCACCGAATAGTGCAGGTAAAACTGGTTCACTCGCCCTCGAGCTTCGCGTAAAAACGACCGCGTTTCGCTAATTAGAAAGTCGTTCTGAGACACTTGATGTTGGCCGCTGGAATTGTTTTCCAGTGTGATTCGCTTGCCATTGAGCAGCGCCCAGTCAGGAAATTCGGGCGGATTTACGTTCCATCCGCTGCTCTCTTCGTAGCCCAGATTGTTCGGATGCAAATCTTCCGACCATTCGCCTATCAACGCTGTTTTGTACCCAGCGTTCCAAAGAACTCTGGGTAAATGAGAAGTCATTCGAGACGGAGAGCTGGAGACAGACGAATTGGGCGTGGATTCGAAGTGCCCCGTGAATAAGGCGGAGAGTGACGCGTTCGGGCTAAGTTCTGAATAACACTGAGTAAATCGAAGTCCTTCTGCAGCAACCTTATCGAGAGCGGGTGTTTCCCAATTTGTTTGGCCGTAACAACCCAGATCTCCGATCCCCAAGCGATCAACTGTGATGATGATGAAATTCGGCGACTGCCGAGCTGCCCCCATACGGACTTGGCGATTCGCTTGCTGAATGGCTGTGCGGTTTCTCCGCCGAGCATCCGACATGATCGCGTCTGCGGAGACCAACTGCTTAGTGAGCGGCTCCGTGACCTCACGCGTTTCTTCGGTTTCGGTTCGCTCAATCTGTTGACGCAACGTTTCCAGAAGCGGTGACCGAAGTCGTTCTTCTCCGATGTGAACCGGGTCAAGGGGAGGCACTTCGGGCGGTTGTACTAGCGGCTTCTCAGCTTGTTCGGGCACCGGTGGCTGAGCATTACAACCGATCAAAATTGTCAGCAGCACGCTTACGCGAAACCAAATTGCTGACGAATGCGGAAACATCTCAATGCCTCATTCAAAAAGAATCCCACACGAAGTCTCCGTGCGAAAGAAACAAAGTGAAGCAACTCATATTCCAATTAAG
>CAIJTL010001372.1 GCA_903823545.1 uncultured Planctomycetaceae bacterium | reverse complement strand
GTTTGCGGCGTATCAGAATCCACTCAACGCGACAACCGATGGCTCGGTTTCTCGTCGCCGCATGCTGCTCCGCGCTGGCGCGGGCTTCGGCACACTTCCGTTGTCGTGGCTGTTGCAGTCAACGCTGAGCGCGGCTGAGTCCGACAATTCCTCGCCCGCATCCGCTCATAGCGCGAAAGTGCCGCATCGGTTTGGGCGGGCGAAGTCGGTCATCTTTCTATTTATGGAAGGTGGGCCGAGTCACATCGACACGTTTGATCCGAAGCCGAAGCTCAATGAGTTGGCCGGCCAAAAGCTGCCGCCGAGTTTCAAGCCGGTGATTTTGTCGATGGGGGAGGTGGATGCTCCGCTGTTTCCGTCGAAGCGGAAATGGGCGCGGTACGGCGAAAGCGGGTTGTGGGTCAGCGATTGGCTGCCTCACACGGCCGAGTGCATCGACGACATCGCGGTCGTGCGGTCGTGTTGGACCAACGGCATCAATCATTCGGGGGGCGTCTGCCAGATGAACACCGGCGTGACGATCGCCGGGCGGCCGTCGTTGGGTGCGTGGGTCAGCTACGGACTGGGGACCGAGAACCAGAACATGCCGGCGTTCGTTGTGCTGCAAGACGGCAAGGACGAGGTCGTCAACGGGCCGCGCAATTGGGGTTCGGGCTTCATGCCGGCGGTCTATCAGGGAGTGCGGCTGCAAAGCGGCAAGACGCCGATCCCGAACCTCGACAATCCCGAAGGCGTGAACTCGGAGCAGCAGCGCGGCAAGCTCGATTTTCTCACTCAGCTCAACCGAGCACACGCTGCCACTCGGCCGCAGCAGACGGAACTAGACGCTCGCATTCAGGCGTATGAGCTGGCGTTTCGGATGCAGGCGTCCGCTCCGGAAGCGGTCGATCTGTCGCAAGAGACCGCCGACACGCAGTCGCTGTACGGCATCGATCAGAAAGAGGCCGAGACGTTCGGCCGCATGTGCCTGCTGTCTCGGCGGCTGGTCGAGCGGGGCGTCCGCTTCGTGCAGTTGTATTCCGGCAGCGGCAGCAAATGGGACGCTCACAAAGGGATCGAAGCGAATCACTCGAAGCTGTGCCGCGGGACCGATCAACCGATCGCCGGCCTGCTGCGCGATCTGAAGCAACGCGGGCTGCTCGACGAAACGCTGGTGATCTGGGGCGGCGAGTTCGGCCGCACTCCGATGAGCGAACAAGGGGACGGCCGCGACCACAACCCCTACGGCTTCACGATGTGGTTCGCCGGCGGCGGCGTGAAGGGGGGCCAAACGATCGGAGCGACCGACGAGATCGGCCTGCACGCGGTCGAGGATCGCCTGCACGTCCACGACTTGCACGCAACGGTGCTCGCGTCGATGGGCGTCGATTCCATGGAACTCACGTTCCGCCACAAAGGCCGTCCAGAACGAGCGACGCTCAACGAGGGGATCACCTGCAAGAAGCTGTTCTCGTGATGTTGCGAAGTCTCTATGTTGCGAGCATCTTTCTAGGCGGCGCGACTCGGCACCATGTGAATGGGGGGCGTTGTGGGATTGGAAGACCGTCTCCAGAGATGACGATGAGCAACGTGACCCAACTTTTGGATTCGATTGAGCAGGGTGAGGCGGAAGCTGCCG
>CAIJTL010001371.1 GCA_903823545.1 uncultured Planctomycetaceae bacterium | reverse complement strand
GGTGGTACAGACAGCGGCGTTGGACTTCAGCCATCAGAAGCTAGGCTCACAATTTCATTCGAGCCCCCTCCCGTTCCGATGCCTCTGAGTCCAGCGGTGTCAGCCGTGCTGCTCGAGGCGAAAAGCCTGTTAGCCCAATTAGGACTTGAGCCGGATGTCGGTAGCGAGCACTTACTCGCAGCCCTCGCCGTTGTGGACGCTTCCATCGGAGAATTCTTCGGTCGACATGGACTCGGCACCGATGGACTGGCTCGGAAAGTGGCTGAGGTCGCGGGTTTGGTGAGCGAGCCGATTGCGCCGGAGTTCAACATTCGCTGGCGCGAACCGACCGAAGCAGATCACACCGACACATTGCGAACGCTCGACGCCGCAGCGAATCGGTGCCGAGAAGGTCTACGAGTCGTCGAAGACTTCGTTCGTTTCTCTCTCGATGACGCGCATCTATCTCGATTGCTGAAAGAACTACGGCATGAATTGACGGAGCGACTTGGCGATATCGATCGGCTTGGTGTGATCTCTGCTCGCGACACGCTGGGGGACGTCGGCACGCGGATCAAAACTTCGCGGGAGCAAACTCGGCAACATCCGTCGGACATTGTCCTCGCCAATTGTCGCCGAGTGGCCGAGGCACTCCGCACGCTCGAAGAATTCTCTAAGTTCGTGGTCACAAAGCTCGCTGACCCGACATTGCCGGCGCGACTCGAACAAATGCGGTATCGGCTCTACACAATTGAAAAGGCATTGCTAACAACGTTGTCGTCACGCGATCGACTCGAAGGTTGTGATCTTTATCTCTTGGCGACGGAGGCATTGTGTCATCACGGAATCGGCCCCGCTGTGCGGCAAGCGTTGGAAGCGGGAGTCGGAATCGTGCAACTGCGCGAGAAACAATTATCTGACCGTCGCTGCCTGGAACTCGCACATCGAGTGCGCGAGTGGACTCGGAACGCCAACGCGCTTTTCATCATGAATGATCGAGCGGATCTTGCGGTCCTGTCTGATGCCGATGGCGTGCATGTCGGGCAGGAAGAGCTGACGGTGCGTGAAGCACGTCGAATTGTGGGTGCGAATCGCCTCGTCGGTGTTTCGACACATACGATTGAACAAGCTCGGCAAGCCGTGCTCGACGGAGCGGACTACATCGGAGTCGGCCCTGTTTTTTCGACGACAACGAAATCGTTCGATCAACTCGCAGGGCTTGAGTTCGTTCAACAAGTGGCCGCTGAGATTCGGCTACCGTGGTTCGCAATCGGTGGCATCTCGCTGGAAAACGTCGCCTCAGCGAAGGGAGCCGGAGCGACCCAAGTCGCGGTCAGCAGCGCCGTCTGCGCGTCGCCAAATCCGGGTCGCGCGGCAGCGGAGTTGTTGGACCGACTGCGAATGCTTTAGTTCGATCAAGCCCAATTGACCGATCTTGTTGACGCAACATACAACCCGCCCCCCTTTCGTGTTTTCCCGTCTGCACACAAATCTCCGCTCTTTGATCGTATCCGTCACAATTGGCAAGGAGGCCATCATGGGCTGGACCCGTTTGCTTGGTCCTGCTGTTTCATCCGCACCGCTTCCGCGTGCCGTGATGCGTCATTTGCTGCTTGAACATCAAATTGGCTGGGGCTCGCGAGTGCTTGATGTCGGCTGCGGACATGGCGAACTCGTGCATTTCTTGGATGACCTGGGGATCGACGCGGTCGGTATGGATGAGTCGGCAGAGAATCTCTCGTGGGCGCAGAACTTGGAACCGCGATCTGACTTTGAACTCGTCACTGCGCCGGCCGAACAATCATTGGACCACATCGTCGATGACGAGCCGTTGGACTTAATCGTTGTACGACATCTGACAACTTACGATGGCGACCTCTTTTCTCCTGCGAGCTTTCAAGCGAGTGCCAAGCTGCTGCAGCACCTTCGGCCTGGCGGGTGGCTGTCGTTTCTCGTGCATCGCTTGACGACAAATCAACGGGGCGCGTTGTCACATGAGCTCGCCTGCTTTGCTCGGCATTTGTCGTTCTTTCCGGGAACGTGCCACGTCTCGCATTTCGCGGACTGCGAACTTTCGACAATCGCTTACGATTGGTTGCATCTGCACCGACATCACGGCGAATACTTAGTCGCCTCGCTCCGCGTCCCGCAATCACCGATTGACGCGGTCGAATGGCGCAGGTTGGCTAATCAAGCTACACTTGGCCGAGTCGAGAACTGCTGCTCTTGGGCCTGCCGAACGCCAGTACGGCGAGCGGCGTAGGAATGTGAAGGGCGGAAGGCGCGAAACTCAGTTCGCCTCCCATCGCGGGATCTCATTATTCACGCGGTATCTCTTCATTCAAATGACCATTGATCAATAACCAACGACCAATCCTCACTTCGCGCTGCCGCCCTCCCCTCTTCACTTTCCGCCATCGCCCAGCACCGTGAGCCGGTTGGCTCTGTTCATAACCAGCAACGGCCCGGCGGCGGTCAGGTGTCCGCCAGATTCGGCAATCGTTTCACGCAGACGAATGCGGCGTTGAATCTGCCCATCCGCCACGTTGACGACGATCAGCTCGTCTCGATTCGGCCACCACGCCTGAGAACCGACAAGGGCGCCACGACCGAATGAATATCCTTCGGGATCGTCTTCACCGACTCGCCGCTGAGGCCAAGCCGACTCCCCAGTAGTGATGTTGATTCCCCACAACGACCGGCCCGAAACAACCAGCGTGTCGCCAGATATTCCCAAAATATGTTGGATTGGATCTGACCATTCATGCTGCCACAAACGGAGCCCGCTCTCGGCATGAATGGCCATGATCAACGAGCAATCGAGCGGTGCCACATACAAGACTCCATCGTGATAAAGAGGGGGAATTGATCCTTCATGTCGACGATCGTGTGTCACCTGCGACGCATCGACATGGTAGGTTCGTAACCAACGCATCAAGCCATCTTGTGCATCCAACGCAGCAATCGCCCCAGCGTCGGTCGAAAGAAAAACACTCTCTTCAGCTAATGTGATGCGAAGATGAGTTGCCGAATTCACGGTTTCTTCCGTCGAAGCAACTGTGACTCCAATTCGACGATTCCAAAGTAGCTGAGCAGTCTCCGCATCGAAGCACGCGACGTTGATTTGCTCTTGGGGCAAACTACGACGTAGCACGGCGAACACTCGACGAGAATCAGCGACTGGCGTCCCATCAAAGGACCAAGGGGCATTTGTTCGGAGCGGATCTTGCGGTTCGATGTCATCGGCGGAGACTCGCCACACGAGCCGCCCTTCCCCGTCTCCGATATCCAGGCCGATCAATTCGCTCTGCGTTTGCGACTCCTGTTTCGCTCGACCTGTGATCGGAGTCCCCAGACGTGCGTAAAGACGATTGCCGAAAAGCGTCAATGATTGTTGTGGTCGACCGATGACTGTTAGTTTCGGGGCGACCGGATCAGCCAGCGTGTAGATCACGGCCAGCTTCGGATCAACGACCGCGTCTTCGTTTTCGGTGCCCGACCATTTGGACCGGCCACTGCTTAGATCAAATGCAAAGACCGATTCCCC
>CAIJTL010001370.1 GCA_903823545.1 uncultured Planctomycetaceae bacterium | reverse complement strand
GAGAACCCTTCTGATCCGGCCCCAGTCGGTAAGGCAAAATGGTTCATCCCTCCGACCTTGGCTTCCGGGTCGTACAGACAAGCAGAGACGCACGATCCCAGAACGGTCTTAAAGACGGCCGGCTCGCGGCTCGCTCGAACATCGCCGACGGTCAGATTTTCTTCCGCAAGAGTGAATCTCGGGGCGGGCTCTAGCGATGGAATACCAAACGAGGAGCCCGCGATGGGTTGTTGATTACTTTCGTCTTGGCGAACCATCCCGTCGACGGCAATCGGAGGTGATTCGGCGGGAGAGCTTGACGCTTCTGGTTTCGCGCCGTTCTTGAGTCGATAGATGCTCCCCCCAATCGGCTCAAAGCAATCAGTCAATCCTTGCATGCTTTCAGAGTGCCCAAGAAACAAGAATCCATTGGGGCTCAGCATCGAAGCGAAGCGTTCCATCAGCCGCTTTTGAGTTTCGCGATCAAAATAGATGATCACGTTTCGGCAGAAGATCACATCAAATTGTGCGCGAATCGGCCAAGTTTCCTCGATCAGGTTCACTCGTCGAAAAGAAATGAGTTGGCGCAGTTCGTTGCTCGCGGACAACAAGCCCGTCGGATCATCCGTTGTCGGCGTGAAATACTTGTTCCTCAAATTCGTCGGAACAAGTTCGAGTCGCTCGCTAGGATAGACGCCTGCCGTCGCCTTATTCAAACAATCGGTATCAATGTCCGAGGCGAGTATTCGCACATCCCATCCAAAGGCGCGATCCAGATTTTCCTTCAACGTGATCGCGATGGTGTAGGGTTCTTCGCCTGTCGAGCACCCTGCGCTCCAAATTCGAATCTTGCGTCGTTCTCCTTGCTTGGCTCGCGCACATAAGGTGGGCAGATCCGAGTTTCTCAAGAATTCAAAGTGATGCGACTCGCGGAAGAAGTCCGTCTTATTTGTTGTCAGGCAATTGATCATGATCTGACGTTCGGCGCCAGTCGTGTTATCCTCAATTAGGTACTTGGCTCATGCGAATGCTCCGGTGAGTTTGAGTGTAGGTGTGGGTTTTTCTTCAACCGGACGACTGCCATCGACGTACGAGTTACTGGCGAGTCGCATGAGACCGAAGATGTCGAGGATCATGGCCACTCGACCGTCGCCGAGGATTGTGGCCCCTGCGATGCCTGCGACTTTGTGGAAGTTGGTTTCCAGATTCTTGATCACGACCTGGGACTGACCCAGCAGCTCGTCAACAAGCAGTGCACACTTCTTACCTTGGTTTTCAACGATGACAACAATCCCTTCACTCGGCTCGGTAACACGTGCAGCGACATTGAGGAGGCGGTAGACACGCAGCAATGGCACGATTTCGCCACGAACAACCACCACCTCCCCTTTCGTCGCGACTCGCTTGATCTCTTGCGGCTCTGGCCGAAACGATTCGACAACGCTCAATAGCGGAAGGATGTAAACGTCATCGCTCAGACCAATCGAAAGTCCATCCATGATTGCCAAGGTAAGTGGCAATCGAATCGTTACCGTCGAACCGCGTCCCATTTCCGATTGGATCGAAACACT
>CAIJTL010001369.1 GCA_903823545.1 uncultured Planctomycetaceae bacterium | reverse complement strand
GACTCTAAATCGGACGACAAGTCTGCTGCCGATGCCTCCGCAGAAGAGAAGAAGCCAGAAGAGAAGAAGCCAGAAGAGAAGAAGCCAGACGCGGGTGACTCGCCGACTGAAAAGCCGAAGGACGACGCGGAAAAGCCAAAAGCTGAAGCGGACAAATCAAAGGCCGAAGACGCTCCGAAAGAGAAGAAGGAAGAGAGCAAAGACGCTCCGGCTGAGTCGAAATGAGTGACTCAATCTTGAGTGACTCACAATCCGCCGGACGGAAACTACCGTCGGTTGAGGACGATTTGATTTCGACGAGTGCTGATCTCGAAGAACTTTCGCTCGATGAGGCGGAAGATGGCTCGACCGATTCTGCTGTCGACCAATCTGGTGAGATCGTTTTATCCAGCGAGCCGGTTCGATTGATCGTCGAAGCTCGAGCGCATGGCTGGCGTGTCGACCATTATCTCTCTCGCCTTTTTCCGAATTACAGTCGGGCTTTGTTTCAGCGGGCCATCGAACAGAAGTCGGTGTTACTCAACGGGCTCGCGGCGAAGACTTCGAAGCGACTGCGTGTGAACGATGTGCTTGACGTTCGCCTGCCGGAACTCCCCGACAGCAGCTTGCCCCCCGAAGACATTCCGTTGGAGGTTGTGTTTGAAGACAACGCGATCGTCCTGATCAACAAACCAGCCAACATGATTACGCATCCCGGCAAAGGCCATTATCGGGGGACACTCGCCGGTGCGCTGCAGTTTCACTTCGATCAACTCAGCAACGTCGCGGGGCAATTGCGTCCGGGAATCGTCCATCGACTCGATAAGGACACGACCGGCGTCATCGTCATCGCCAAGAACAATCAAGTGCATTCCCGCTTGAGCGAACAATTCGAGGCTCGCACGACGGTGAAAGAATACCGAGCGATCGTGTGGGGCGAATTGGCAAACGATACCGGGATCATCGACACCTT
Organism: uncultured Planctomycetaceae bacterium; assembly: GCA_903823545.1. Taxonomy (GTDB): domain Bacteria; phylum Planctomycetota; class Planctomycetia; order Planctomycetales; family Planctomycetaceae; genus SXKJ01. The sequence continues at coordinate 1,298 of CAIJTL010001369.1, read as the reverse complement.
CATTCACATCAATCCGAAGGCTCGCGAAAAAATGCAGGTCTGCGAACCGGGCGGCAACGCGCGGCAAGCAGTCACGAACTACGAAGTGCTCGAACGGTTTGCGGGTTTCACCTACGTCCGCTTGCTCCCGAAGACCGGTCGCACGCATCAGCTTCGAGTCCACATGGCGCACCTCGGACACCCGATTGTCGCCGACGATCTTTATGGCGGTTGCAAGTGTCTGCGAGTCGCCGACATTGACGGCTCCGTTGAGCAAGCCGAACGTGAAACGCTCCTCTCTCGCAAGTCAGAAGCTGCTGCGAAGAAGTCCGGTTTCGATTCGGTCATCGACACCCTGCCCGATGTCTTGATTCGTCGACAAGCCCTGCATGCGTTCCGGTTGAGCTTTTCGCATCCGGAGAGTGGAATACCCCGAACATTTGAGGCGCCGTTGCACGCGGATATGCAAGCGGTATTGGAGACGCTGCGGAAGCACGCGGTATGCCGCTAACACGGCGAAAGTTTGTCAGTTGTCCGTTGTCAGTTGAGCGTAGATTGCCCGCCACTGACCACTGACCACTGACTACTGACCACAAAACAACGAACCACTGACAACTGACCAAGGACAACCCCCATGAAGCTCGCCAAAGTTCGTCTGGCTGACGGATCAATTCGTCTCGCCAGTGTTGAGGATCAACAGGTTCGTTTGCTGGACCTCGCGCGATCGAAAACGATTCACACACTTGCGGACATCCTCCATTCGGAGAGTCCCGCTGCGACCGCTCAGCAGTTGATCGACGAAACGTCTGAGCCGCTGCCTGCCGGAGCAGTGAAGTTTCTGGCTCCGATTGATTCGCAAGAAGTTTGGGCCGCCGGTGTGACTTACAAGCGGAGCCAAGTCGCGCGCATGGAAGAGTCGGAATCGGGAGCCTCCCATTACGACAAGGTCTATACCGCTCCACGTCCTGAGATATTTTTCAAAGGAAACGCTCGCCGAGTCTCCGGTCCAGGCGAGCCGGTTCGCGTGCGTTACGACAGCAACTGGTCGGTTCCCGAACCAGAATTCACTTTGGTCGCATCGCCGAAAGGAAAGCTCGTTGGCTACACGATCGGCAACGACATGTCAGCTCGCGACATCGAAGGTGAAAACCCGCTCTACCTTCCGCAGGCAAAGGTCTACAACCAATGCTGTGGACTCGGCCCCTGCATTCTGCTGGCAGATCAACCACTTGACCGCGATGCAACGAAGGTCAAGCTGTCGATTCACCGAGGCGGTCGCGAAGTGTTTCAAGGCGAAACGCACGTCGGCATGATCGTTC
>CAIJTL010001368.1 GCA_903823545.1 uncultured Planctomycetaceae bacterium | reverse complement strand
GTCATGCGTCAAATCAAGAAAACGGCGATGATCGCCAGCAAATGTTGCGAATGCATACGGTGCATCAACAGTCGTTTGGTTGGCAACTCGTGCTCGATCCAGACGTCTGTTCGGCCGGAGACGTACAGGCTCGCGATTTTTGTGGATCGCGGATTTCAACGGTGCAGAAGCGGGCGACACCGAAGTCTCCTCGGACTGCGTTCCGCCACCACTTCCGAATAACCATCCAATGAAGTTGAAAAGAATTTTCATCCGTGCTCAACGCCATCTTGCGGCGCAACTCAACAAGGTGATCGGCGGGTTGCTCAACGGGTCGAGTAGCGTAGCCGTGAACACGTTCTGCAACGAACTGATCACGGCTTCTGCGACGAAATCGAAACAAGCAAACGACTACGGGGTAGCCCCGCAGCGATGTTGAATTGCCGTCTTAGACAATTCAACAACAAGGCTTGGGCAACCCACCGACCACATCGCGGACTGTAGCGGAAGCAGCGGAACTGGCAAAGCACTTGTTCGGTTCAATTGATCCGATCAACTCAATCTGAGTCACCGATACGCCGTGGATACATCAAAAGAACTCAAATCGGGTTTGCAAGGAGGCACCGAGCAAATTCAAAAGCCCCGTTGACCATGTTGGCGTTGAGTCATACCGTGCTCGCTAGGAGTTCTCCGATGAGCCGTTCCTTCCGTCTCGCTGCGATAACCTGCATGTTGGTGGTCTTGTTGCCGCCATGCTGGTGTTGTTCGTGGTCACTGACCGCGACGCCGAGCAGTTCGTGTTGTCGAACGGTCGTCACAACGCCGAAGCGATCATGCTGTAGTCATGTCGCGAGAACTGAGCAGAAATCAGAACGTACATCGACTCCGAAATCTGAAAAAGATTGCTGCGATACAGCGACAAAGCAGATTGTTCGTTCGGAGATAAAGCTCCCTGACCCGCTGGTCGCAATCGCCGATTGGCTTGGCCCGTCGAGTTTGATACGTGACGCGTTACTCCGAAATGTCAGCGCGGATCGCACCGCTTCATTGGGAAATCAAAGTCTCCAAATTTGGCACTGCAGTTGGCAGTGTTGAGCAAGTTTGTCGAGGCTGAATTTCATTCTTTTGGCTGAGCAGGCTGGTTGTCTGTCGGCAATCGCCTCCAACACCGTATCAAAAACTAACAGTCGAACTGGCTGTTTCTATGGTGTTCGATTCAAAACATTCATTTCGGAGAGATTCCATGAAGACTTCTATGACACAAAATGTTTCTGGTTTGAGCCGTCGTGGTTTGCTGGTCGGCTCATTGTGTGCCGCTGGCTTTGGATACGTCCTGTCGTCAGGACTGCTTGCCGAAGACAAGAAGGCAAAAGTCGATTGCTCGAAGAAGTGCCGAGAATGCGCCGTCACGTGCAAGAACTGCATCACATGCTGCAAAGAGGATCGGCCCGATTGCGCGAAATTGTGCGAAGCATGTCATCACATGTGTCTGACTTGTGCCTCGTTACATGAGCAGAAATCGGCGCTGGCTGCCGAAGTTTGTGTGCTCTGCGAAAAGCTTTGTCGCGAATGTGCGGCGCTTTGCGACAAGGGTACGAAAGACTGTTGCAAAGAGTGCGCAAAGATGTGTCGCGAATGTGCCGATGCCTGCAAGGCCAGTCGGTAATTTCACGTTGTCGACGATTACGCTGTGGCGCACGCGGTTCGCGTGCGCCACTTTGAAATGCTGGCCAGCGGTGTTTCGCTTGCTTGGACTCTGCGATGCGAGTAGCTATCACTCGCTCACTCAAGCACGAATCGTCGTGCGGCGCAGACCAGTCCTCAACGATGGAACGTCGAAATGGTTCAACGCATATTTGCCATGGCATCCGCCTCTTTGTGGTCCACAAGTCGCCGGCTTTCTCTCGTTGGTTTGGTCGTTGCCACATCGATTAGTCTGCAATCATCCGTCGCGAACAGTCAGGATGAAAAGTCGATCGATTCTCGAGCGAAGAAGTTCATCGAGACGCACGTCGCCAAGATGAAGCCGCTCGACAAGATTGCCGAAGATACCGACCGCGACTACTTCCTTTCTCCGCCAGAAGCGGTTGAATATGGCCTCATCGACCGG
>CAIJTL010001367.1 GCA_903823545.1 uncultured Planctomycetaceae bacterium | reverse complement strand
GAAAGAGACTGCGGAGATTCACAAGGCTTATGGCACTGCCGAACAACCGACGGCCGATTTCGCAAAAAGCTGCCTCACCGCGCGTCGGCTCATTGAACGAGGAGTCCGCTTCGTCCAAGTTTGGAGTGGCATGGGAGGACCTTCAAACAACTGGGATAACCACGGCAACATCCCCAAAGAACTCCCCTTCATCGCCAACATGGTTGATCAACCCATTGCCGCGTTGATTCGCGACCTCAAACAGCGCGGTTTGCTCGAAGACACGCTCGTTGTCTGGACCAGCGAGTTCGGGCGAATGCCGTTCACGCAATCGGCAACCGGTCGCGATCACAACGGTGGCACATTCGTCACATGGCTCGCCGGAGCGGGCATCAAAGCGGGGGCGACACACGGCGAAAGTGACGATTTCTCGTTCAAGGCCGCCAAGAATGAAACGTGGAGCTACGATCTTCACGCAACGATGTTGCACTTAATGGGGATCGATCACACCAAGCTTTCGGTCCGCCACAACGGAGTTGATCGCCGAATTACTGACGTGCATGGGCATGTGATTGCAGACGTGCTGAGTTAACTGACCCACTTCAACGGCGTCGCTGGGCGAGGAATGAAGAGGGCGGTAGCCTACGCGGCTATGTCACAGCTTGTCTCACAAATTGTTCCCGACCTTCGGCGCTACAGTCCCGGCGTCCTGGAAGGAGTTCCGCAGTCGGTCGCTGAATCGCCGACGTTGATTGAGTCGGAGTCTTATTGTCGGCAACTGGCGACGTCGCATTACGAAAACTTTCCGCTGATCGCGCGGTTGTTGCCACGTGATCTGCGGCAGCCATTCTTCAATGTCTATGCCTATTGCCGTTGGTCAGATGATTTGGGGGATGAGCTAGGTGATCGGCAGCTATCGACTCGTTTGCTGGGTTGGTGGCGCGGTGAGTTGGCCCGTTGCTGGGCGGGCGAAGCGATGACTCATCCGGTCTTTGTCGCGCTGCAGCAAACGGCGAAACGGTTCGATTTGGCACGCGAGCCGTTCGATGATTTGCTCACGGCGTTTGAGCAAGATCAGGTCGTCACTGAGTATCAGACGTTTGACGAACTCTTGGGTTATTGCCGCAACAGCGCGAATCCCGTGGGCCGTATCGTGCTGCGATTATGCGGCGCGGACGACGAGCGATCGGTCGAATTGTCGGACTCGGTTTGCACCGGTTTGCAGCTCGCGAATTTCTGGCAGGATGTCGCTCGCGATGCGGACATCGGCCGAACTTATCTACCGATTGAGGACTGCGAACGGTTCGGTTATTCGCGGCATGATATGGCTCAGCGAATCACGAACGATGCATTTTTGAAGACGATGCAGTTTCAAGTCGAACGAGCTCGCGGGCTGTTGTTATCCGTTCGCGAACTGGCTCCCCGTCTGACAGGACGACTGCAAGTGGCGATCGACTTGTTCGGCGAAGGAGGTTTGAAAATCTGCGATCGGATCGAAGCGATCGGCTTCCATGTTTGGGAACAGCGACCAGTCGTCTCGAAATTCGATGCGATCGGACTGCTCGTGAAGTGCTTGGGCCGCGCGATGTTTCGTCCGTTGCGG
>CAIJTL010001366.1 GCA_903823545.1 uncultured Planctomycetaceae bacterium | reverse complement strand
GTCACTTCGCGACGTTCAGATTCGCGCCATAAGGTGAGTTCGGCGATCGCTGCCGGACCGAGCAATCCGACTTCACGCAACAAATCATACTTGCCGAAGATCGGTTTTCGGTTCACGGCCAAGATGATGTCATCTCGCTGAACTCCCGCGAGTCCCGCTGGCGAGTCCGCAAACACAAGAAGCACTCGTGCGGCTGTCGGTTGAGTGATTCGCGGCGGTAGATGTCGCAATGGCGCGAGCAAGCAGTCATCGGGCTGCAAGCCGAGGAAGCCGTATTCCACTTCCATCCCTTTCGCGAGCGAGTCGATCACTCGTTTCATGTTGGCATCAATCGGAATGGCGTAGCCGACAGATTTTTCATAGCCCTCGATCGCCGCGAGTGAAGTTGTCAGACCGATCAACTCCCCCTTGAGATTGAGCAACGCTCCGCCGCTACCACCGAGATTGAGCCGCGTATCGACATGGAGCAACGTGCCGAGATGATGAATCGTCGTGTCACGTCGAACCGGGCTGGCGTCAGTCTTTTCGTTTTCGGCTTGCGCCGGAAATCGTGAGATGTTGCTGATCAATCCCCAGCTCGCACTCGCCGAGCCATCGCGAGCAATCGCATACGGGTTGCCGAGCGAAATGACAAATTGCCCTTTGCGTGGCGCAGCCGACTCAGTCATTTTGAATGGTTTAATGTCTTCTCGATTCAGCTTCGTTCCAGTGAGATCCAAACGAAGTACGGCGAGATCAGATCGCGGATCGGCGGCGAGTATTTTCGCCTCACAGATTTGCTTACCCGGCAAACGGACTCGTAGCAAACGATCGGTTGGCGCATCACGTCCGACAATGGGAGCCCCTTTCACGAGATGAAACATCGTCAGCACGAGTCGTTCACCGCTCGGCTCATCGCCGTTGCCAGCCGTAATAAGCACGCCGCTCCCGAATTCATTCGGAATGAAGTCGGGACCAAATTCATCGGTCGCTCGCGGCGTCACATCGATACCAAACCCATCGACTCGCAACGCGCGCGCGCCGCCCCGCTTAATGACTCCCAAGGCCACCACGGACTGCTCCGCAATTGAGACGACTTTCACAAGCTGCTCTTCAGCCGCCGACAAAACCGCTAACGAATCGAGCGGAACAGGCTGAGCGAACGCCAATGATGACCACGACAAAATCGCAATCAGCGTCACGACAACGGCGATACGTGGCATGGAAAGTCTCCTCTTTAATTCGGTTTGCGATGCCCGTCTTTCACTCTTTTGCGCGAATCAAGAAATCAAACAGCTCGCCGTATCGTTTGTTGTCCAGCGTGATATCAAACGGAACGATTTGAACTCCCGCTGCGATGACCTCCCTCTTAATGGTTAGCTTCACTGGGTAACTCTGACGACTTTTGCCGTTGATTGTTCCGTCGAGCACTGCTGGTTCTGCCGTGAGTCCCAGAGGAAGCTTCAGCTCAATGTGATGTCGTTGTGCAGACTCCCGAAAATTGCGAACGGTGACAGTCACTTGCTGCATATCGCTATGACTGAAATCAACTCGATATGGGTAAGCCGACACCCAATATGGATCGAACAAGTATTCGTAGTCTTTGTCGGGCAACAGACCTCGATAATGCTGAATGATCTCCTTGGACCATTCGTGGTAGCGGTTGAGGAACTCCGCCGGATCGTGCATCACGTAGGAATGACTCCCCATCACGATGTCGGGTTTAAGGTCCTTCAGGTACTTGCTGCCAAGCAAATAACCTTCCTCGAAAATCGCGCTATTGCGAGCGACGACGGCTTCATGCCCGTTCTGCTTCTTATCTGCCGGATTGCCAAAGAGGTTGTCTCCGGTAAAGGCGATCCGCTTGCCGTCGATGTCGAGCCACAAGCAGCAACCGAATTCGGTCTGTCCCGGCATCCAATCGACTTGAATCTTGTAGCCTTCCCATTCGATCGATTCGCCGTCACGAAAGCCTTTATCGATCTTCATCCCATCGAAGCCATCACCATAAGCGGAGACCAGCGCCGCATAGTCATAGCGTCGCGGGTGCTCGCACTTATCGACGATGCGGTCCAGCGTCCAAGCTTTCGCTCCGTACTTCTCTTTCAAGGTTGGGCCGAGCAGAAAATGGTCACCGTGCATGTGGGAAATCCAAAAGGCGTCGATCTCCTTCAAACCCATGTGAGCTTTCAGGCCAGCAATAATTTCTTCCAACATCGCCTTTGAAAACAAACCAGCATCGAGAATCAGACCGTGTCCGCTGTCGGAGACGATGATTGCGAAATTCTTTCCCTGAGTCTTATGACTCAGCTTGTAAAGATGCGGCGTCACCTGACTGATGAGCGGCACGGCAGTCGGCTTTGAAATCGAATCTCGCTCGTGCTCCTTGGAATCGAACACGGAGTAGCCGCGAACATAGCTCTGCCGAAACGAGGTCAGCTTCTCGCGATAAGTTGCGAGTTGCTCTTTGGGATTTCGAATCACCGGCCCGTGCGAAGGCAACGCCAAGTCGAGTCGCTGGTCGATCAGCAGGTCCACGGACTTCAGCAGCGTGTCGATTCCTTTTGCGAAACCATAATCCCATTCGGTATCGAACCAAGTCGTCATCTTCGCGCCGTCGTGTACGACACCTCCAGTGCAGGCGATTGATTTGCCTTGCTGGCGAATCACGTATGACATGCTTCCCGGAGAATGCCCGGGCGTATCGAGACACTGAATTTCATAGGCATGCCACAAGAATGGCTTACCTGCTTCTAACACTTGGTCGAATGGAATCGATTTCTGTAATGGTCTTACATAACTCGCGCCATAGACCGAATAAGTATCACCCAACGTCGGAAACCATTTGCGATAATCCGTCGGTTTTTCAAACAGAAGTTGCTCCGCTTTCGGAACAGCGACCTTCGTCATGCTGCGATCAAGACGATGAATTCCCTGGCATTGCTCGCGATGATGATGTGTTAGCAGCAACCATTCGATGCGTTTGATTCCGATATCAGCGAGGTGCGGCAAAACACTTCCATCTCCGAGATCAATCAGCAACGCTGTCTCGCCGTCTCGTAAGACGTAGACATTGCAGGTGTCGTCCCAGACGAACAGATCAGGAAGGGCCTCCGAATCGGGTTGTCGAAAGCCGCCGACCGTGGCCGCAGGTTTCTCTTGCGCCGTTACAATCTCTGTTGAAAGAGACATCAAGCAGAAGCAACCGATGACATACCAGCTTTGTAGTTGCTTGCGCACAGCAGTTATTCCCTCAACAAAATCTTTGAAATCACGCTACTGCAACGTCATGAGTGCAGGCGACTGAGATATACCAGCCTGTCGAGCAACATGAAAAGCAAAAGCGAGGAAGTGTGCTGCTAATCACAGCTCGCCTCCTCGCCGATTTGCTCTGACTTTACTGTTGTGTCTCTAGATTGCCGGTTGAGTCACGCTAACAAGAGATCGCGATTAGAACTCACCGACTCGCTCAGCACCGTCCCGAGTAGCCAACGCTTTCAGAATCCTGAAATTGATGTTTTTGGCAATTGATCGAGCACCACCATCGCACATTGCGAAATTGCAGAGGTCAGCGTGCCAGCTTCCAAAGCCAAAATAGTGAATTCCGGACGCTGTCCAATAAGTATCAAACGTCGAAGCAGCCATCGTTGGAATTACTCCGTCCGTCCCCGTATCAGAGATGTTGTCATTGTTGTCATCTCTGATTCGGGCAACGCTACTGTTCCCGTCTGCCCAAAATCCGAAGAGCGACTCACCAATCAGCAAGGTGGTTGTTTCGCCATCGCGGATGTTTTTGAACCCTACCGCACTATCTTGATAAAGTACCCCGTTGGTCGGCGTTGTCCCCATACAGCCTCGATAACTCGAGTAACCAAGTCCCTGCGGCCGTGGCGGCATGGCAGGGAAAACTGGACGGTTTGATGGAAGGCCATTTGAGGGGCAGAGATAACTTGGAATGGCGACTTCAATGGCTCCCATGTTATCCGCAGGCATCGGCAGATCGAACTTTGGCCTATTGAAATTCACACCAACAGTAGTGCTGCCCATCTGAGAAAGAATGAGCGATTGCCAACTCCAACTGGCGGAATAAGTCCAATCAGCGATGTTGGCGACTCTGACCGCACCGTTGACCGGTGGTCCGAGTTGAATATTGATCGGGTCTGTAAATGGAAATGACGAAGATGCTACTGAACTGAATACAAACCCGGACGGAAAGCACTTATGGGTGTCGGCGTAGTTATGACAGGCCAACGCCATTTGCTTCAGATTGTTGAGGCACTCGGTTTTTCGAGCGGCTTCGCGGGCAGCTTGTACAGCGGGCAAAAGCAGCGCGGCCAACAGCGCGATGATCGCTATGACTACCAGCAACTCAATCAAAGTAAACCCGGTTCGAAGGACTCGCTGACCGGTCGTTGTCGACGTGCGCTTTTTGAAAGAAGGGGTCATGATAAAACGATCTCCGAAGGAATAAACCGCCCGCCGACATGACCGGCAGAGTATCAGTTGAAGACCACGTGTCAATCAAGGAAGTTCTTCCAAGCCGAGTACTTCTGCGACGACAACTGATGAGCCAGCGAAGGGTTTCGATGAGGTTTGGAGGGTGCTTTGAAAAGCTTCATGCCAGCTTCCTGAGGCGTGCGGCCCCCTTTACGAACATTACACCGAAGACAAGCGCAAACGATGTTGTCCCACGTCGACGGTCCGCCACGACTGCGTGGGATGACGTGATCGAGGCTGAGGTGATGAGTCCCAAATTTCTTAGTGCAATACTGGCACCGATTCTCGTCTCTCAAGAAAACATTCCGGCGGTTGAACTTGACCACGTTGCGAGGAACACGGTCGTAATCCAACAGCCGGATGACGCGAGGAACTTGGATCGCGAAGGTAACGGTGCGTACCCAGTCGTCCCATTCGCAGACATCTTCGAGAGCGGTTTTGGCCTCGCTCAATTCCAGCCAACTCTCAAAGTTGAAGGTCAGGTACTGACCATCTTCGACATGCACGACCTCGGCCTGTCCTTTATAGAGCAGCGTAAAAGCGCGCTTCACATCGACAACGTGGACGGGGGCGTAGGCTCGATTGAGAGCCAACACACTGGATTGCATCGCCGACGTTGGACTTGATCTTGTGACAGAATCGTTTGCAGAACGTGTTGCAATCATGGGACCATTCACCGGTTAGAGGCCGGAACGGTCGAATCTCGCTTCCCAAGCGTGGCGGAGTCTAGCGGTCGATTTTTGGGTGGACAACTCCGTAATATGAAGATTGTGAGCTGGAAGTTGCAGAGGTTTGCAGGTTGACCGTAGTCAGTGGTTCGGTGCAAATTGCGATGAACTATTCCGTCATTTGCCGCCGACCACTGACCACTGGCGATCTCAACTCTATAGCCCCAGCCACGGCAACGGCGCGCCGGCTGGCGGTAATTGAACGACATCAATCGCAGTCACCTTCGCATGCGATCTGACTTCATCAAGGGCAGCTGCTGATGGAGTGACGTCCAAGTTGAGGACGGCAACTGCTGGGCCGCCAGCGACTTTGCGTCCTAGTGCCAAATGAGCAATGTTGACGTTGTGCTTCCCGAAGATGGTCCCCAAGAAGCCGATTAAACCCGGAGCATCGACGTGGTGATACATCAGCAAGTCACCATCGAGATACGCATCAAGATGGAAATCACCGAGCTTCACGAGGCGCAGGAATTCATTGCCGAAGATCGTCGCGGCGGCAGAGATTTCGCCATCGTCGGTGAAG
>CAIJTL010001365.1 GCA_903823545.1 uncultured Planctomycetaceae bacterium | reverse complement strand
GGCTATGTCGTGATCTCGATCGACGCCTTCATGTTTGGCGAGCGTCGCGTGCTGCTCGATGAGGATCTGAAGTTCGGCTGGGATCGCTCGAAGTATTCGCTCGATGACGTGCAGCAACTCAATCAAAAGTGCCGAGCCAAGGAAGCGACGATCGCCAAGAGCCTCGTGCTCGCCGGCGCGACGTGGCCCGGAGTCGTCAACTACGACGACCGCCGAGGTGTCGAATACCTCACGACTCGGTCCGAGGTGGATGCCCAACGGATCGGTTGCGTTGGCATCTCGATGGGGGGCTATCGGTCGGCCTATCTGGCGGCGATGGACGAGCGGATCAAAGCGGCGTGCGTCGTCGGCTTCATGTCGTCGATGCGACCGATGTTGAAGTCGCATGTCGACACACATTCGTGGATTCACTTTCTGCCGGGCCTGCATCGGCTGATGGACCTGCCCGAGCTTGTGTCGCTCGCCGCGCCGCGAGCGTTGTTCGTGCAACAGTGCTCGCAAGACCGACTTTTCCCACTGTCCGGCATGCAGTCCTCCATCAAACGCATCGCCGAGCTTTATCAAGCTGGCGGATGTCCCGATCAGTTTCTCGGTCGGTTCTACGACGAACCTCACCGCTGGACGATCGCCATGCAAGACGAAGCCTTCGCATGGTTAGACGATAAGTTGAGTCATCGTCCGTCGAGTTAGCCCGGCCAATTCGGACGCAATAATCATTCGGCGATCCAGAAAGTCTTGATTTGCGAAATCGGCACTTTGATGACTCAGTGATGTGTTACCCGCATAAGTCAGTGGTGTTGAGATCGCTCCACGCACCTGCCATCAAGCCACAACCGCGAGATCTCGCAACTAACGAATCACGTGGGGTGTCGGGTGGCTGGGTTCGAACGAAGTGAGCCCCAGACTTCAACGTCAACCAAGGATGAGGGCTCGCGAAGCTCGACCCCAGTCGCGTATACGCAAATTTGATTCGAATGCCACGCCATGCGGTCTAGTCCGCGTCTTATTCCCTGGCGCCACTCAATGAGGGCTCATCGGAATTTGGTGTGGGTGGTGGAAAGTCTTTGTCTCTTCATCGCGGTTTCAGGTCATGCCCTTATTGTTCTCTCCGTGAATTCTGCAAGATGTCCGTGCCTAAGTGAAAAGCCTGATGAAGGAGTGCTCGCGATGCGAAGGGTTCTATTTTCGATGGTTTGCTGGAGCGTAGTGATCGCCGCCAGTTCGCGGTGCGTTGTGGCTGAAGAGCCTGTGAGTTCGTCAGCGACGACGACAATGACCGAAGCATCGGCTGAAACCAAAAGCGACAGCAATCAGCCAGGCGATCGAAAGGATTCCGATTCAACGGCCAAAGAACCTGTCGAATCGAAAGCGGCGGCTCAAGAACGTTCCAAAAACGAACCGAGCCGTGGCCCTCGCGAAGCACACGAGGACGCTGATCGCGGCCCGCAGGGTCGAAACAACGATCGCCGGCCGGATGGACCTGGACCGCGTGATCGCGAAGACCACCGGCCTAGTCCTGGAGGCCACGAACAGCATTACGATCCTCGCGACCCGCATCCTCGAGACTCTCACAGGAATGATCCGCGTGACGGCCATCGACCAAACGGCCCAAAACATCGCGAAGAACACGGAACTCATTCCGGTCCGCATCGAGGTCCAGGAAGTTTCGGACCTCCAGGTGGGTTTGGGCCTCGCGACTTCGGCGATCATCGACCTCAAGCAGGTGGTCATCGACGACCATCGCACCGTGACCGTGGCTTTGACCGTGGTCAGCACTTCGGACATCGTGGTGACCATCGTGGAATTGGCCATCACCATCCGCGAAGTCACCGTGGCTTCGATGATCGACGCATGGGTTCACACGGCCCGCGACATCGTCAGTTTGGACATCGTGGATTCGGCCCGGGTGGTCGAGGACATGGTCCGCAATTCGGTCATAGAGGCCCTCGCGGCGGATTTGGACCACATCGGTTCGGCCCTGGACCTTTCGGGCATCGTGGGTTCGGTCCCCAATCCATCCCGGGACGCGGCCATGAAGCTCACCGACCTTCAATGGGGGATCACAACCGAGATCACGGCCAGCAGTTTCATCGCCCGCAATTTCCGCACTCACCAGGAAATGCCCCGATGAGCCCGATGCCGTTCAATCATGGCGTCTCACCAGAGCGATTGTTCGACACGTTGGATACGAACAAAGATGGCATGATCAGCAAAGAAGAGTTCATGAAGCGTCATTCTCCGTCGGACGCTCATCGCAGTGAATCCAAACGTCCCGAAGGTGGTCCAACAGGACCGGGGCCTTCGGAAGTTGGTCGCCCAGGTTTCGGTCGTCCGGGAATGAGTGGGCCTGGATTCGGTGGTCCGAACTTTGGCCGTCCGGGATTCGGTCCATTCGGACAAGGTTCAGGAATGTCAGGACCACCGTCGGTCGAAACGATTTTTGGTCGGCTGGATCGCAACCACGATGGCAAAGTCTCGAAGGATGAAGCTCCGCAGTTCATCTGGGAGCGAATGTCCGCAGCAGACTCCAACAAGGATGGTGCCGTCAGCAAAGAAGAAATGGAACAGCATCACCAAAAGATGCATCGTGACCAGAAACCCGAAAGGCGAGATGATCATCCGGTTGAAGAGAAACCAAAGACACCGTCGGCATGACGGCGCACATTCTGATTGATGGTCGAGTCAACTTTTTGCTCTTCTCTTTCTTGTAAAAACATGGGCTCTTCGCCATCCCTTTGAATTGAAAAGTCGAACCACCAAGGCACAAAGACACAAAGAACTGCAAAAGATGACAGCCATATTCTTTGTGTCTTCGTGACTTGGTGGTGAGCCTTCCGACTGATTCATATTGAATGTTCTGATGTATACGGCTTGCGGTCATCGGCTCAACAACATCTCATTCAAGTAGGCCGCGTGCATCACGGAACTGGCGGAAAGCTGGAATTGCTTGGATCAATTGACGCTTTTGAGGAATTGCAGGTCGTTATGCGAGTTCTAGTTGTTGAAGATGAGCCAGATGTACGGCGAGCTGTTTCGGAATATCTGCGCGAAGATGGATACGCGGTCGATTCGGCCAATGACGGTGAAGACGGACGGTACAAGGCGAACGCCTGGGACTACGACGCGATCTTGCTCGACGTCATGTTGCCCAAAATCGACGGTTGGACTTTGTTGGCAGAGATTCGCAAGACGAAAAAGACTCCCGTGCTCATGCTGACCGCACGTGACGCCGTGACCGATCGAATTCGAGGGCTCGATAACGGCGCGGATGATTATCTCGTCAAGCCGTTTGAGCTATCCGAGTTGGCCGCTCGATTGCGAGCGTTAATCCGACGATCCGCAGGACAGGCTCGACCGGTCATCGAAATCGGCGACGTGAAGATTGAACTCGCCTCGAAGACTGTTTCGCTGGCGAACGAACCGGTTAATCTGACGGCGAAGGAATATGCTCTTTTGGAATTCCTGGCGATTCACCGTGGCAAATTGGTAACTCGCACGATGATCTATGAGCATCTCTTTGATGAAGACGAGGATTCGTTATCAAATCTCACCGACGTTTATGTCTTTAATCTTCGCAAGAAGCTGGGGCGAGATTTCATCGCAACTCGTCGCGGCCAAGGCTACATGATTCATGGTTAAGTCGCTGCGTTGGCGTCTGCAAGCTTGGCATGCCGTGGTCCTCATGGCCGTGCTGATGATCTTTGGTGGGATCGTCTACGAGCTGCATTGGCGAACGCGGCTACAACAAATTGATGCAGAGCTGGACCGCACCGTTGACGTCGTCGTTTCACAATTGCGACGCTTGTTACCCTGGCCGTCCATGTTTCCGATGCCCGGACGTTGGCCCGCTTTTGTGCCACAGCGGGATCCGTTTGTTCGAACTCGTTCGAACGACACAAACCGTGAGGAGCCGAAAGCTCCTGAGACTCCTCGAAACGAAGAGTCGAAAACAGAAGTTGGAAACGTTACGGGGACTGAATCAGCCAACCTTCCCGGACGTGACAATCGAGATCGTGAGCGCAATCGCGACAGAGACCGTGATCGTGGACGTGGTGGTCCAGAGGCGGGACGAGGTCGTGATGGACGTGGTCCCGGCGGGGGATTTCCTCCGTTTGGGGGCCCTGGATTCGGATCGCAACTTGGCTTCGGTTTTCTCCCCGGTCAAGGAAGTAACCAGGGGCTCCAACTCCCCGATGAGTTTCTGCAACTCTTCCAAGGTGAAGAGGAATCGCGACCATACTTCGTGATTTGGGATCGCAACGGGAAGCAGTTGCAAAAATCGGAATCCGCTCCGGCGATTGAATACCCGAATGTGCATATTGGCCGAGATGAAATCCCAGTGCGCGAAGTCCGTCTGCGAGACGGATATCGCGAAGTCATTCACGCCATCCGATTCGATATCTGCGTTTTGGTCGGACGCTCGATTCAGCCAGATGTCGCGGAGCAACGCCGATCGGGAGCCCTGTTGGGGCTCGCCGGCTTGGTCGTTCTTGCGGCGGGGCTTGTGGGAGGTTGGTGGCTCTCGTCACGGGCCATTCGCCCCATCGCCGTGATGACCGCCACCGCGGATGCGATCTCTGTCCGAAATCTTTCCGAGCGTATCGACGTTCGCGAGATCGACACCGAGCTTGAAGAGCTGGCGACGGTTTTGAATCGGACGTTCGATCGACTGCAAGCCGCGTTTGAACAACAAAGTCGCTTCACTGCGGACGCCTCTCACGAATTACGGACGCCGCTGTCGGCGATCTTGATGAGTACCGAACTGGCGCTCTCGCGGCAGCGATCGCCGGAGGAATATCGGACCGCTCTGGAAGCCTGCCGTCGAGCCTCACAGCGGATGAAATCGCTCATTGAATGTCTGCTTGCGCTCGCTCGATTTGATTCGGGGAACTCGGCACTTGATCCTCGTGAATTGGATCTTGAACCGGTCGCTCAAGAATGTGTGGACCTCATGCGACCGCTGGCGAACGAGCGACACATCTCGATCAACCGCACATCGGTGCCGACGACTGTTCGAGGTGATCACGATCGAATTGCGCAGGTTTTGACAAACTTGCTCTCGAACGCGATTCGCTACAACCGAGATGGGGGCGAAGTGAAACTCGGAGTCGCGGCGGAAAACGGGCACGCCGTCATCACTGTCACCGACACGGGGATTGGCATCGCCGCCGAAGAGTTGCCACACATCTTCGAACGGTTCTATCGAGCCGACAAATCACGCTCGCGACCAGACGGCGGCAGCGGACTTGGCTTGTCGATCTGCAAAACAATCGTCGACGCCCACGGCGGCACCATCACCGCCCGCAGCGAACTCGACCGAGGAACAACGATCGAAGTACGTCTGCCAAGGTCGGAATGAACCAAGCCTGAAGGGCAATGGGCCAAGTTCCAAATCCCAATGCCCTGCTGTGGCCGGTCTCCGACCGAGCCACAAGTATTTGACCGCAGGTCTCCTATCCGGCGAGGCGATCTGCCGTCATCGCTCGTTTCTGCGGCAACGTTGAAAAACTGGTTGCGACGAAAAGACGATGAGGGAATCAACCAACTAACCCGACGCGTGAGTTTTGAAGTTGCGCTATTGGGACACGGAACGCACGGAAGACACGGAGAAAGAGGCTTTTTGTTACCGAAGTCGTGAGACTTCGGTCGTCACGAGATCATC
>CAIJTL010001364.1 GCA_903823545.1 uncultured Planctomycetaceae bacterium | reverse complement strand
CGTAGCAACGTGATTGCACCTTCGGGGGGGAGCAGCGAACGATCTGCCAATTCTCGAGCGCGAGCGGAGAGAGCGTCGGTCTCCGCTGAAGAGGCGATGAATTCTGCATCGTTCCAGTCGCGAAGGTAGGACATCGTCGTCAATCCGCCCCAAGTGCCGACGCCGATAAGGACAACGAGAAATCTCACGACCATGCTGACTCGATAGGAGCACTTTCGGTCTAGCAGAGGGAAGAGCACAAAGAAGCCAAGTACGGCTGCCGGAATGATGATTGTCGCAACAAATTCCCAATCACCGGTGAAGTAGCGACGCAATTCAAACAAACTGCGAAAGTACCATTCCGGACGGGGAGTGTGCGGCAACGTCGGATCTGCCGGAACATCGAGCGGTGCTCCATGTTTCCATGCCAGTACGGAAATGATTCCGAGTAGCACCGTCAGCGCGGCCATATTTCGCACTGTTTGATGCGGGAAGTATCTAAGTCGCGGCGGCATTAATGAAGACTGATGAGCCGCTAGGTTTGCGAGATTCGGTGCGGTCCAATGCGAAACCTCATCTTGTGGTCCGCCCACTTCCGCGATCGACAAACCGTGCCGATAGACCTGCCCGATGTGAAACAACAGGAGGCCAATCACTAGCAACGGCAATAAGCCCACGTGCAGAAAGTAGAGATGAGTCAGTGTGAGATGCCCGACTTCGTCGCCGCCAATCAGAATTCGTTGAATGATCGGCCCAACCCACGGTGTCGATCCAATGATGTGCCCTTCGACTTCAATTTGCGAAACACCCTTGAGGCCACCTGATAGCGGATTCCCGGAGATCGCCCACACAACCATCAATGGAATCAACATGAGCCCAGTGATCCACAGCAGCTCGCGAGGAGCTTGAAACGCTCGCGCCAAGAGGACGCGGACAACGTGAACTCCACAAAGAATGATCAACGCGTGCGATGCGATGTGATGCAGGCCGCGAAGAAAGTGTCCGGCGGCTGATTGCTCGATGAAATGCACGCTGGCCCAAGCGGTTGTTGTGGACGGGCTGTAACTCAGCATCAGCAACAAGCCCGTGACTAACTGAATGACGAATAACCACAGCAAGCAACTCGCCGTCGAATACGCCCAACGTGGTCCGGCCGGCAGTACTCGCAGTCGAATCGGTTCCAGCAACCGTCGAAAATCCGTTCGAGCGTCGAGCCAATTGAAGAGCGAGTGCATCATGTGGTGTATTCAATTCTGGATTTCAGGCTTCAACTTCTAGGATTCAAAACACAAAAGTGGCGATCTGAGAGTTCAATCATGCCTTCAGAACTTTTTTGGTCAGACCTTGCTCAAACTTTTGATAAGTCACTTCAACCCAGACTTCTTGAGTTGCTTCATCGGTGACCAGTCGGCTGCTCAACAAGTCCATAGCCCGCGGCGAGGGATTTTGCTGGTCTCCTTTTTTTGCCGTTATTCGTTCACCGTCTAACCCAAAGATGGCGCGATGACAGGGACACAGAAAGCGATTTTCTTTGGCGTCATGCTGTACCGCACAGCCGAGGTGCGGGCAGGTCGCACTGAAGGCGAAAATTTCTGATTTTGGTTGGTCGCCCTCTTTGGCTTCGGTGTTTTGGCGCACGAGCCAAACTCGACCAAGTACTTCGTCAGGATGCACAGTCCATGCATCTTGGCGAGCCCCAATGATTGGAACGGCAACGGCCTTACCAACGGGTAAGTCTTTCAGCCGGGCGACTCGCCGAGTTAGCTCACCGCTCGCCCCATTTTTTCGTAATGCTTCAAAGACAAAGCTGATGCCGGGTAACCCAACGATCGCAGCGCAGATGCTGCCCAAGCAGCCGCTGATAATCTTCAAAAGTGTTCGACGTCGCATTCAGGCAGCTCCCGGTGTGATCAATCAATCGTCGCCAATATCGCAACCATTGTTCCAAAGCGGTGTGACGAGATTCTGAAGCCAAGAATGTTCAAAACAGGCCATCGTTCGCACATTTCGCGCACCAATTCGCGCGCATTATGGGCGATGTGGCGCGCGGGAAGTGTCATGTCGGAAGGTTCTGTTGATCTGCCCTCGCACGAAGTGAATCACACACCTCGTCGAAACTGCTGGCGGTCTTGCTCGCGGCGGTCGTCGGCACGTGCCTTGCTGGACTCAGAGAACAAGACGGCTTCTCCGACGTGAGTCGTTGCTGAGCAATAAGCGAAAACAGTCCAATCCTTCGCCGTGCGGGAGTGCTCATGATGTTGTGGCTGCCGATTGCCTTTGTGTCGTTGATGGCGTTTGCTGTCATGGCGGTGTTTGCTCTGACGTTCTGCAATGTCGCGTTTGCTGAAGCGAGTTGCGGTGCTCGTCGATCTTCGACGGGACGTGATCTTCCGTCAGAGTCAAACGATCGTATGCACGCG
>CAIJTL010001363.1 GCA_903823545.1 uncultured Planctomycetaceae bacterium | reverse complement strand
GCTTCACAACGCGATGTATCGGAAGTCTCTTGAAGCGTTCGCCCTCGCTCACGCTTCGGGTTAGTGATGCCAGGATCGGAAAGTTATTGCGCTCTCGTTCCTTGATATCCAAAATCGTTGCAGTTGCATCACATTCCATCCGCGTGAAACGCGTTTAAGTCCAGTCTCGGATAGTCGATTGACTCTTGGACTGGACGTTAACGCGTTCCGGCTGATAGGGAGAGGCAAAAGAAAACCGTCTCCGACATTTCCCCTTTCCAGTTCGAAAATAATGAACCCACCGATGAACTTCGGCAGCTATCGCGTCACTCGCGAACTGCCTTCCAATCAGACGGCTCGACTTTGTGAGGCTCATGATTCGACGCTAGAGCGGCGCGTTGTGTTGCAGACTCCGGTCGACTTGCCGCTTGATGATGCGAGCCGGCAATCGTTCTTACAGACCGCTCGCGCACTAGCTGGCACGAACCATCCGCATGTGGTGACCGTGTTCGAGATCATCGAAGAAGCCACGCCATATCTCGTCCTGGAGTCGATCAACGGCATGACGTTGCGGGACGCTCTTCGCTACTTCCCACCGACCACTGCCGACACACTCCGAGTTGTGCGGGAGATCGCAGAAGCGCTCATCGCCGCTCAGGCCAATGGACTGACTCCCGTTGAACTCACGCTCGACAATTTGTGGCTCGAACCCGTCGCCATCGATGCACCGCTGCCGATGCTAACTCGTCCCAAGCTGCGCGACTTTCGGTTGGCTCAAGCCGAAGACGCCGTGCGCGATCGACTGATGACGCTACGTTGGCTTGGGGATGTGCTCACTCAATTGCTGCCTGCGATCGAACAACAAGGCCCTCAATCAGCGGCCTTAGCCAACTACGTCAGCAAGTTGCGACAGTCCGAACAAAGTGCGGAGCTGCAATTGGCTGAAGTCGTCACTCAGTTGCAGCGGTTCGAGCAGCGAGCTCGACGTCCGCATACTGTTTGGAAGCCTGTAAGCGCGGCACTTGTGATCGGTGCGTTGGCCGGTGTCGTCGGCACGGTGAGCATGACTCGCGGGCCCGTTCAGCAATCGGCATCTCCCGCAGATGCAGCAGGTGCGAGTTCCTCGACATCGACTCCTACGACAGTCACCGCAGGTCTTAAGCCCGAATCGAAGCAGGACCAATCGGCAAACACTCCGTCGTCCGTTGCGAATAATCAGCCGAAGAAGCCCGAGCGAATTCCAGAACCGCTGCCAGAGCTAGAGTCGCTCAGCCCCGCGTGGCTGAATTTCGTCGCTACGTTGCCGGTTGAATCGCGATTACAGGCAATCTCCATTGAGATGCAGCGACGCAATCCGGGATTCGACGGCCAGTTGCAAGAGCTTTGGAAGCAGGACGGCGAGATCCAGCACGTCACCGTCATCTCTGACAACGTCGTCGACCTGATGCCGCTACGAGCCTTAACCGGTCTGAAGAAGATTTCGATTCCCGGCAGCAAGTCGCGATCGGGAATCCTCGAAGACCTGCGACCATTGGCTGACTTTGAACTCGAATACCTGCGCTGCGGTTGGACTCGCGTCAAGGACCTGCGCCCGATCTCAAAAATGCCGCTGAAGTTGTTGCGTTGCGGAGGTTGCCGCGTCGAAGACCTTTCACCGATCGCCAACATGCCGTTGGAAGACCTTGAGATCTGGGCCAACCCCATCCGCGATCTTGGTCCGCTGAAGACGCTGCAGAACCTGAAGCGACTGCAAATGAGTCACATCCTCGCGACAGACATCTCCGCGATCTCCGGTCTGCCAATCACCGAATTGATCTGCGAAGTGTTGCATGTGAAAGACTGGTCGCCGCTCAAGACGCTGCCCTTGGAAAAGCTGCGGATCACCTACGACGCCACGCGTCACGCTGAAGTTCTGCGAGCGATCCCGACTCTGCTAGAAATCAACGGCAAGCCTGCGAAGGATGTGCTGGATGCCGTTGGATCGTTGTAGGCAATCCCGTCGGTCGCGATGGAATCGCAACCGACTCAAACTGAAGTGGCTCATCGCAGAATTACATCGACCGGCTTGTAGTTCACTCGCTTGAGCGTCTTGATGCTCAGCAGCAAGTCGCGGTGCAGTTCGCGGCGGTAGCTGAGGTGTAATTCTTCTAACGGTAGCTCGGCCAAGATCGAGTAGTCCTCGATCGGCGACCCTTGGCAGGCGAGATGCTTGATCGGCAGACCTCGCAGCGGGCTCAGATCGCGAACAAGGGTCTTCTCGCATTCGACACGATTGAGCGTCATGATGCCGCGCAGTGGTTCGAGACTACTCACTCGCGTTTCCCAAAAGCTCGCCAGTTGCAGCGGGCACTCGCGAATGGGACTGAGGTCTTCCACCAACGTTTTGGCCAACTGCAACACCTTCAGCGGGACAGCGGCAAGCGGTGTAAGATCTGCGACTCGCGACGAACTCAATCGCAGTACTCCGAGCGGCATGCCTTGCAGCGGCGAAAGGTCGCGCAGGCCACTGCTGCCCGCATTGAACTCGGCTAGCTGCAGCCCGCGCAACGGCGAAACATCAACCAACGTGCGACGCTCCGCATGATCGCGACAAACGAGTTCCTTCAGTTCGTCAAATGCCTGAAGCGGCGAGATGTCTCGGACATGCTGCGAATCAAAGTCGAACTTGAAGACTGTTTGCTGCCGGTGATCCCAGACATGCTCGCCGTCCCACTTCGGATTGCGACGACTCATTTCAGCAACAACGTCTTTGACTTGCGCATCGACCTTCAACCGCTTGACGCGAGCCAACCATTCGGGATCGAGCGGCTCGATGCGATTGACTGCTTCCCACCAACGCCAACCTCCGACCGCTGCTCCTGTGGCCGCGATTACACCCGCCGCAAGTAGCGTCCGCCGTCCGATCAACCTTCGACGCGGTCGCGGTGCAAGCGATCTCAAACGCAGAGCCACTTCGCTGGCAGTGGCCGGTCGGCGCTGTGGATCGCGAGCCAACAGTTGGTCGATGAGTCCCGTTAATGCCAACGGCAAATGCGGTGCGACGACATGCAACGACATCGGCGACTGAGTCATTCTCGCTCTCATCAGTTCTTGATGAGTCGCACCGTCAAAGGGCAGTTTTCCCGTCAGCAGGCGATACAGCACGCAGCCCAAACTGAAGAGGTCCGTGCGTTCGTCGACAGCCAGCGCCTGAGCTTGCTCGGGCGACATAAACGCCGGAGTGCCGAGTACCCAATCTGCTTCTTCGAGATTTGTCTCGAAGCTTGTCCCGGCGACCGAGCGAGCCAGTCCGAAGTCGAGCAGCTTCACCGAGTCTGCCGTCAGAAAGATGTTGTCGGGTTTGACATCGCGATGAATGAGCCCGCAACGGTGAGCCGCCGCTAATCCCGCCGCGACTTGAGCACCGATCTGCACGACCTCAGTCACCGAACACGCCGGGCCCTGACGCAATCGATGACCGAGCGGCTCGCCCTCTAAGAACTCCATCGTGAGATACGGCAGCGTGCCGATCTGACCGACCTGAAAGATCTTCACGACATGCGGATCAGAGACGATGGCCATCGCTCGCGCTTCGATCGAGAAGCGTTCGCGCACGCGCGTCGTCGTCGCGATCTCAGGACGCATGAACTTCAGAGCGACGCGACGTTGCAGCCGTTCGTCAAACGCATCGAACACGATGCCCATACCGCCGACGCCAACGACCGACTCAATCCGAAAATCACCTACGCGAATGGCCGAGTCCGCAGCAGACGTCGAATCAAATTCGGAGCGCAGCCATTGCATCCAATCGCGAGAAGGGTTGCTGTGCTTGACGTCAGCCAGTTTTTCAAGCCGCCTAACTAACCGTCGTAGTCGGCCTGGCTCATCAGAGATGTTGGCATTCTGTGAAAGAGGAACCGCAGGCAACTCATTAAGAGTTGCTGCCACCTGATCGAAATTCACTTGTGGCTCAAGGTCGAAACGGAGTTGACGTAACAACACATCCTGCTTCTCCTCTAACGTGGTCAACATCGACTGACACTGCGGGCATTGATCGGTGTGTTCCCCAACCAGCGCAAGTTCCCACTCTGGTAGTTTGCCAAATACAAACTGCTCCAATTGCAACAGAGTCGGACATCCTCGCAGATCCGCAACCGCCGACCGATCCGGAGCGACTGCGTGTTGATCGAGTTGTCCGTCTGACTTTTCCATCCTGATAAATCCAACGAGTGTGTCCCAATAACATCCTCAAGATCGTTTCCGCGCAACACAATAATCGGAACTCAGCTTTTCAGTAGTCCAAAGCTGTGCCAGAATCCGCCCGCAACAGCCAACCTCTAAGTGTGCTTTCGTGACACAGATCATTTCCTCCTCAGATCATTCGACACCCGCCACCGGGACGTTCGCCACTTCTCCTAGCCTCTTGATGCGAGCCTGCCGCAAGGATGCCGAAGCTTGGCGGCGGATCGTTCATTTGTATGCCCCGCTGGTCGATCACTGGTGCCGCCAAGCGGCCCTTTCCAACGACGATACCGACGATGTGGTCCAGGACATCTTCCTTTCGGTCGCAAAACAGCTCGATCAGTTTCGGTACGACCGCCCCAAAGACACCTTCCGGGGTTGGCTGCGAGTGATCGCTCAACGTCGTATTGCCGACCACTTTCGCCGAGTGTCGGATCGCCCTGTGGCAGCCGGAGGCACGACCGCGTTTCGACAGATCAATGAATCCCCGGATCCGTTCGTGGACGATCCCGACGCCGAATCCGAAGAAGCCAGCGTCACTCAACGAGCGTTGGAACTTATCCGTTCTGACTTTGAACCCAAAACGTGGCTCGCCTTCCGCCGCACTGCCATTGAAGGGAAGGCCCCAGCCGACATCTCCAACGAACTTCAGATGTCCCCTTCCGCCATTCGCATGGCCAAGTCACGAGTCCTGAACCGTCTCCGCCAGGAACTTGATGGCCTCGCCCGTTCTTGGCAGGTTTCTTAGACCGACAGCGAACGCTGCTCAAACGCATCCCCATCGAAATCCCTCATTGATTGTGTATCGCGAGCAGGGCGAGCCAGTTTTTCACACTGAAAAAGGTGGTTGCCCAGACTAACCCGAAGCGCAAGCGAGGGCGAGCACGGCAAAACGCGAGTGTTCCTGCCTCTCGCCCTCGCTTGCGCTTCGGG
>CAIJTL010001362.1 GCA_903823545.1 uncultured Planctomycetaceae bacterium | reverse complement strand
CTTTGTGTCTTCGTGCCTTTGTGTGAGATCTCCGTCAGGTGATTCCGAAGACAGGCATCGACACCGTTAACCGGGCTGCGGATAACCAATTCTGATTTCGGCAACCGCGTTCTGCGGCCCCGGTAGAAGCGATTGTTCGGTCATTCAATTTGCGGTTATCGGCTTCCAGTCGTCAATCATGGCGAGGTTCGTTTCCCGCTCTGTTTTGAAACGCCCTCCTAGGAAAATCTCGTCCGTGTGTCGAAGAACCATCGAGTGGCCGACAAAGTAGTTCGACAGCGCGAAACCCTTGTTGAGTATTGGGAATCGTGAGTACGTCCAATCATTAGGTCGGATCAAGAGCAGGGACGTAATCGGCCCACGTTCGCGATCGATCGTGTGCCACTCTGTGACAACGAGAATTGAATTGTCTGGCGACCATAGCGCACCATGTCCAAAGATACGATCAGCGAAACATCGTGAATCAATACGAAGGGTGAAGTACGCGCGCCCAAAGGGTATTTCGCCGGCGTAGCTAAGCTCAGCCTCGTGCCTTCCGTCAGGACTTATCGATCTCCCACCAGGCTCAATCAAAGTGTGATTCTCCTTGATGACCGAACAGAGAACTTACTCCCCGGTCTTCTGCCTGATCCGTGTTACGTCTGCGATTCTTCCGTGGCTTGATCAAGCCGCTCGCGCCGGTGCGAAAGCGATCGTTTTGGCTTTGCCGCTCTTGGCGTCAATTTCCAAGTGTGCGGTTTCCTCGACGATGACACTGACCGAGCGATCCATTTGCTTGCCGACCAACCAGTCGCGTACCACCGTTTCGATCGTTCGCAAAGTCTTGCAACGCTCGACCATTGATAAGTCCGGTTCGAGTTTAACTCGGATCAGAAGCAAGTCAGCACCAGACACGACTACTTGGAACCCAGGAACCGGTGGTACTGGCAAATACATCATGGAAAACGTCGAGACTTTTTCCAGTTGTCCAGCATTGTTGACTAAGTCGAAAGGCTGTGTGATTCGTCCTGCAATTTGTTGCAGCCAACGAAAAGGACCTGGCTTTGGCGTGGCTAGCGGGATCAACACGTCGTCTAAGCGATACCGAATCAGTGGGATCGTTCGGTTGAAAAGATTCGTCACCAACACGTGAGTCGGAAAGATTTCAAACAGAATGTCATCCTCAAAGAGCATCACACCCTCGCTGGAGGAAGCCGCACCAATGAAGAGTGTTTCGCAAGTGGAATAGAGATCAACCACCGTTGCCTGAAACGTGTTTTCGAGTGTCTCACGAACCGACGGATTCATCACTTCGCCAGAACTGCACACGAATTTTGGCCGAACTTTCAGTCGATTCTGTTGCTGCTCTTGCGCCAGGATCATTAACAGGTTGGCGTATCCAGACAGAACTTTCGGCTGGAACTCGTTGAGCTGTGCAACAACTTCAGAGACCGGGCGATTGACGTCATACGAGCGACAATTGAAGAACAACTGATTGAACCCTCGTCGACCAGTCATTGCCAAGCTGACTCCGGCCAAGTGCTGATGTGTGACGCCATAAAACGCGACTCGTTGCCGCCATTGGATTCCAGGAACAACCATGTTTCGATGGCTGCAACCACGAATCCATTCGCGCGTCGAGTAAGCCATATAGGTCGGGTCACCGGTTGTTCCCGACGTCCGGAGCACGAAGAAGCGATCATCCATCAACTCTGTCGGAGCGCCGGAGTTCTGTAAGAAGTTCCCGATGCTCTGCCGATTCAACGCTGGATTGGTCACGATCCGGTCAAACTGTTGGTTCAACGTCGCCTTCGTGAGTTCAGGAAAGCCTGCGAGTTCGCAAGTATGAGGATCAAGACCTCGGCTGTTGATCACGTCAGCGAAGTACGGCGAATGGTCGGCCGCGAACTGAACCAGTTCCCGAAACCGGCGAGAATGATCGGCTTCTAGTTCGGCTCGAGTCCATTTCGCGACGCGCCGACGATCTGCAAAAATCTTGAAGCCAATGTCGGATTTCAACGAGCGAACTCAGCCCCATGCTGCTTCTCCATTCCTTTGGAAAACCTTGCCTGAGCCAAGCACTACGAACTGAGACCAGATCTGGTTCTTAGCGTTATTTCATCGTCTCAAATCATCTCGGGCATGATTAGGACGAAGGAGTGACGTCACAGTTCATCGTCCCAAACCATGCCTGCTTTAATGCTGTAGGGGCAGGAATTGAGAAATCCTGGTCGCTTTCAATGAAGTCAGCGAAGACGCAAGAGGCCAGCGACGGTCTCGCCGATGGTAGGGACATTAGGGAAACGCACCACGGGAGTTTCCTATTCGCGACTGAAAAACGAATTCGTTCATTTTCCTTCCTTGGCCTACTTGGCTCAATTTCTGAGCGACTGACCTCAATAGGACTGGATGATATGACTTCACCCACCGGCATGCAGGCCATGATGGCCTATTGGGAGCGCCTCCATGCGATCAACGCCGTCCACATTGCGGAGGTTTCTTACGAGATTTCTCGCACTGATCTAGAGGCCGCTGGGGATCGGCTGTTTCGAAAGTTCTTTGACGCAGAGCCCGGCGGATGGCCGACCTTGTCTGCTAATCACTCAGCGGAGTATCACCAAATCAAAGCTCGATTTGACGCACTTCCGCAGAACAATAGTCATCCACTTGAAGGCATCGTTACGAATCTTCTGAATGAACCCTTCGGTGACGATGAACCACCATTTCGATACGGGTTGGCTGAAAATTCCCGAGTTCGTTACCTCTGGCTGACTTACCGCCATTCGATCGCAGATTCACGCTCCGTTGCGATGCTCCTGCAAAACTTGCAGGAGGAACTCGCGTGGACCGGTTATGAAGAACTCCCGCTGGGCATCGAACGTACCAAGCTCTCTCTTTTGGATTTTTTCCCACAAGAGGCGCGCCGTACAAATCTGTTGAGATCACTTGGGCCGTCGATCAATACGCTTTGGAAGTTAAATCGATGTCATCGTCGCCCCCCCGCCGACCCAACTGATTTTGAAATGACATTTCAGGTTCATGCCGACCATTTGCCGCTGACTCAAGTTCGCCAACGAGCAAAACAATTGAATTCGACCGTCGGCGAATTGGTCACTGCTGCAATGCTGGACTGGTTCATTGAGCAAGACCGGCCTTTGCCTCGCAACATCTTTTCGCCGAATCGTTGCGTCAGCGTCATGGCTGACCTTGCTGGACGAGCAGAGCCGAAACGATTGCATCTTTTCGGACAGTTCTTGTCACCCTTGAACATCTCGGCCAATAGCTATCGCCAATGGTCGTTTGAGGAACTGGTTCAAAACGTGAGCCAGTCTTTTCGTGATCGCAACAGCGTCACTCAGAACCTGAGAACGCTGCGCGGACTTCGGATCAATTCATTTCTCGCCCAGCAGTTGAACCGCTCGTTTGCGAACGCCTATCAAGAGTTCTTGTTTCCCGTCAGCGGCGCACTGTCGAACGTTCAAATGTCGTCCGTATTGCCTCCCCCAAGAACTCCCCTGTCCGTCGACAACTACATTCGCGGGACTTGTGCGACTCAGTTTTCTCCGATGATCCTGTGCTTCACGACCATCAAAGATCACTGCACAGTGACGTCATCACACCGCAGCACTGTCTACACCAATGAAGAAATGCGAGACCTTGCCGACCACATCATGAACCGAGCATTCGGTGTTGTTGCAGGAGCGGCCACCGTCCAACAAATCCGTACCGATGACCGCATCGCGGCATAAGGCAAGGTGTGTCGCTACGGGTAACGTTTCGCTTAATGCTGATGCCCTCCTTCGCGTCAATTTTTAATGTTGCCGGACTTTCTGCGAGTGAAACTCGCCACGAAAGCGATTTGAACTCACTGTCGTCGTCCGCAAGAGTTCCGAGTGAGCGGTTCGCGCTGTTCAACACGAACGTAATCTCGTTTAAGAAGGTGAAACATAATGCCCGAATGTTCGGCACACCTTCACAGCAACACCTTGCTGGTCATATCGGTTGTGCAACGTGCGGTCAGACTCGTGGCGTCCGACGGTCGAACATCTCCGCTATCCAGTCACCGCCGGATCAGCCGCTTCGATGATTTCGAGCAACTCTTCGGAATTCTTTGCTTGCCGCAACTTCTCTCGTACAAACTCGCTCTTCGCGACGTTGGCCAGTTGAGCCAGAAAGAAGACCTGCAGACTTGGCCGATCTGCCGGAGTCACCAGTAAGAAAATGAGTCGCACCGGCTCGGTTGAATTCGGGCTAAATGAAATGCCTGCCTTCGAGCGTCCAAAGACCAAAATCGGCTTCGTGAGCTGCGGGCAACGAGCGTGCGGGATCGCCACTCCGAAACCGACATCGGTCGTAATCAGTTGCTCGCGTGCCCAAGCGAGCGCGGCAATGTTTGATACCGGAGGGAGATTTGTTGACGGAATCTTCTTCGCCAATTCTTCAATCACAGCCGCCGGAGTGCTCGCCTGGACGTCTAATATGATCGCCCCAGAATCGAGGGCATCTTTCAGAAAAAGACGCGGCAGACGCGGATACTCGTCTTCGATTTTGCCAACAATCTCTTCGAGGATGTCTTCGAGCGTAATTAATCCGACGGGATTTGTTCCGTCCATCACAACGGCCATATTGGCTCCGTCGTGCTGTAACTCTTGCATGATGGTTTCAAGATTGTCGGTCGGAGCCACAATCCGTAACGGCCGTAGGATTCGCGACCAGTCGCGGTCGTGCTCATCGAGAAGCAACAGATCCTTCATCAGCAGATATTTCACCGGCCGGTAGGTCGATGGATCGATGATCGGATATCGTGAAAAGCGGAGTTCGCGAACAATCCGCATGACTTCTGGCAACGGGGTGTCTGCGGCAATCGTTTTCACAAAAGGCCATGAGATCATCGCATCGCGGACGGTTTGCTTACTCAGATCAAACAAGTTCTCGACCATCAGCAACTGATTAAACGAGAACGAACCGGTTGCTTGAGTCGCGAACAACAGCATTCGCAATTCTTGTTCTGTATGCGCAACCTCGTGATGGTCCGCCTCCATCTTCAGAAGCTTAAGTATCAAATCACACCCTGCATTCACCGCGATCATCGGGATGTAAAACATCCGATAACACCAAGCCATCGGTACGGCGACAGCCAAAGTGGTCTGCTCTGCCCGACGAATCGCGAGGATTTTCGGTGCTTGTTCGCCGATCAAAATATGTAAGAACGTGATCAAGCAAAACGAAATGATCGCGGATACAATGTGGCTGGCGGAGGACGAAATCCAACCCGGACGTCCGATGATTCCTTCGAGAATTCGAGCGAAGGCCGGTTCGCCAACCCAACCAAGACCCAGGCTGGCGATCGTAATTCCCAATTGTGTCGCTGAAAGATACTCGTCGAGTTCGTCGAGCATTCCACGAGCGATCTTCGCTCGGCGATCGCCGTTGCGAGCCAGTTCCTCAATTCGCGTCGAACGCACTTTAACCAGCGCAAACTCGGCCAACACAAAGAAGCCGTTGAGCAACAACAAGACGAACGCAAGAAATAAAGACAGGCCCGTGGTCACATCCATAATGAGCAAACTGTAAACCAACACCCAACCAAGCGGCCAGCGATCGACAATATCGCCTACGTGGCCGCTACCGCTCTATGTCGCGAACCGAGCAAAGTTGGGCCTTGTGTTTTGCAGACACCGATTCACCAGGCAGCGGACTTTTCAGTTCAAACGAAACGTCACTTGGCTCGTCACGCGGTGCGGTAGCTGCTCTGTATGAGGAAGTCGCTTCGTATCATTTTGGACTGTGTTTGATCACGTATTCCAAAATTGAGGTGCCGTCGGCGTAGTCCGTGACATGCCCGATTGCATCACGTCGAATCAGTAACACGGGGCGGCCAAGAAGCTTCAGGACAGCGGCCAATCGCTCAACGCTGTGAGGTGGAACGAGCGTGTCTTGGCCACCAGTGGTAATCGCGACCGGCATCGTCAATCGCTCGGGCCAGTATTCGGCACTTCGCTTTTTGTACTCGTCGAGAACCTCCGACTTCGTGCCTCCGAATGATTCTCGGATCGCTTCTTGAAACTGAGTGTACTCAATCAGATTTGCGGTGCCGTTCATAGAGGCGACTCCGGCGATCAAGTCCGGATGCTGTGCGGCAAATGTCAACGCTCCCGTTCCTCCCATCGAACCGCCGCACAAAAAGAATCGAGAGACTCGATGCTGCTTCTTGAGGTCCGCAATGATCTGCACGAGATCAGCCTCCGCTTTCGGTCCCATCCACGACGTTTTCGCTCGATAGTCCGGCGAGATGTAAATCATCGAATGTTTTGCCGCGACATCACGGGCACAACGACATTCGTCGCGTGCGTCTTTCACGAACTGCCACCGATCTGAGCCGTGACCGTGCAGGGCAATCAAAACGTCATGCGCCTGTCCTGCATCGAAATCGCTGGGAAGAATTTGAACGTATTTCTGTTCGGAGCCGTCCACATCGGCTTTGAAAGCGACATCGTCAATTCTTGGTTCGGCCCCGAAACTATCCGAACCTCCAATGGCAACGAAAACCTCGAATGCGAGCACCAAGGCGAAAATCTGAGCGGTTTTCATCAAACGTAATCTCCACAGATCATCAAACAACTTCGTTTCTTTGGAATCTTCAAAATATCCTCGATTTGTTGTCGATTCGCACTTGGATGGGAAGTGACCGCAGAATCGCCCTCAAAGACGCCATATTGAGGAAAAGTACGGTCAGCGAAACCGTAGCGGCAACCATCAACCGCTTCCGTTTCGTTCGCTCAGTAAATCTGGTTGGCGCGGGAAATCTCAGTTTTAGGTTGCTACGATCCCGCCGTTTTCGCACCTTAATGATCTCCCCAACAACCAATGTTTTTTGAAGGGATGCACACGGTCATGAGCACTGAGGTTCTCGATCAGGCGGCCTTGAAACAGCAAATTCGCGAGCAGGCTCACGCCAATCGCAACGCCCAAGCAGATAAAGATGAAGTCAGCCGAACAATCGTTGCACGCTTCATGAACTTGCCGGAATACGCGGCGGCAAACACCGTGATGTTTTACGTCGATGTTCGCTCAGAGGTCCGCACTCGCAACGACCTCGCGAACGCTCTGGAAACTGGCAAACGAATCGTCGTCCCTTATTGCGTCGACGGAGAACTGGAACTGTTTCACTTGGAGTCGATGGACGAGTTGTCGCTCGGCATGTATCGCATTTTGGAACCACGAACTGAGCTTCGCTCTGTTCCGGAGAAGCGAGTCAGCGTTGAAGAACTCGATCTCATCATGGTCCCAGGTGTCGCCTTCGATCGCCGTGGCGGACGAACCGGACATGGCAAAGGCTATTACGACAAGCTGCTCGAACATGCTCGCTTCGACACACCGCTCGTCGCCTTGGCGTTTGAGTGTCAGCTTTTTCCTGAAATCCCGATGCAGTCGCATGACATTTATATGGACAAGGTCGTCACCGAAGACGCGACCTATGAAGGCTTGGGCCGCCGCGAACAAACGCTCGAAGACGGAGCGGTAGAGACTCGCAGCGTTACAAAGCCACGATAAGCAATATGACCGCCCCACTGAGCTTGCCTCAGTGGGGCCATGATGAAGCGACGACAGTAGGAACGAAGCTATGAGCCAGGATTCGCTCGGCTGTGAAGTCGAAGATACGTATGCCGAAGGGTTTCGGAGTATCTACGCCGAGTTCTTGATCACCTGCCGCGATCGCAAATGGCTGCAACATTGCATCAACGCGGTCACCGGAAATTCGAGCAGCACAATTTTGTGCGATTGCGAATCGGGGGTGGATCGTTTCGTTGGCCCCGGCGGTGATGAGTCGTTTGTGACTCCGGATGGTCGCCCAGGAGCGATCATCCAAGTGCATGTGCCGCGTTTTCGAAAAGATCGCGAGCCTGCGCTGCAAAAGTCGTTGCTGACTCGCATCAGTCAAAACGTGCTGACTTGCCCAACGGCGAGTTGCTTCAATTTGCTCGACACCGATCCGTATTTCAAACTCGGACGCAAGATCGCCTTCTTCGGCGACACCTTTCAGACTCGAGACATTCGCTACGGCCGCAAGGTTTGGGTTATCCCGATCATGGGAGGCGAATTCATCGTCGATCGACGATTTGGATTTCGAGACGGTGTCATGGGTGGCAATCTCTGGTTCATGGCTGACTCTGTCGATGCGGCGATTGAGGCAACCGAACGTGGCGTTGCAGCGGTCGAAAAGATCCCCGGCGTGATCATGTCCTTTCCCGGCGGGATCGCGTCGAGCGCCTCGAAGGCCGGCAGTCGTTATCCGTTCTTAATCGCCAGCACTTACGAGCAATTCTGCCCGACGCTGCGCGAGAAACTCGGTGCTGAAAGTCGTTTGCCAAACGGTGTGAACTCCATCATGGAAATCGTGATGAACGGTCGCGACCTCGAATCGCTCACTGTTGCCACTCACGCCGCCATCGACGCCGCTCGACAATCGCCCGGTCTCATCAAGATTTCTGCCGGAAACTACAACGGCCGCTTGGGGAAATCGTTTATCTACCTCAAGGCGAAACCAGCGAATTAGATCGCGCGGCGATTCGTGTAGGACGGGCAGCGTTTTTCGGCAGTGTTCTACGTAGCCATCACGCTCCGCGTGATGAGCCGAGTACTTCACAAAGCGTTGGTAAGCGTTCGGCTCGTCACGCGGAGCGTGACGGCTACGTAACGCTGCTATGAGGTGGCAGTCTGGCCCGCCTTACTTTTGCGTCGAATGCCGTTTGACATGATCAAGGACACGTGCCAGGAACGCTTCCTGGATATGTGCCGGTGCAGCGTGATTCATGAGCGGTTCGTTGATCATTTCCTTCGGACCTTGAAGTGCGTTGAACGCCGCATAGCAGCTTGATGGCGGGCAAACCGCGTCCACGAAGCCGACACTGAGAATCGCCTCAGCTTTGCAACGGGTCGCGAAATTCACGGCATCAACGTAGCGCGACGCCTCCAGGATTCGAGCGTCCGGCTTGCCGTCGGCTCCGTCAGGAACGAGCTTCGGCCAACCGTTGATTCTGCCAGTGACTCGTCCCGAATGATCGCAAATGGCCGGTACGCCGGACGCAATGAGAGTGACTCGCGGATCAATGCCACCGGCAACGAGTGCTTGCCCGCCACCTTGGCTGTGTCCAATCACGGCAACGACCTTGCCGTCCCATTCTGGCTGAGACGTCAGAAAGTCGATCGCTCGCACCAGTCGCAGAAACATCCCTTTGAAGTAGCTGGTCTCACGGCTGTCACGTCCGACCGCGCGGTAGTCCTTCAAGCGGCCTTCGGTCAATTCCGTGTAGAACTCCGCTGGCTTTCCGTTGGGAATGCCGTGCGCGTTGATGTCGAGCGACAACATGCCGTGCTTGGCACCCTGCGTTGCATTGGCCGGTGATGAACTGCGGACACCAGCACCATGCACCCACAAAATTGCCGGAAGACTTTTCGGTTTGGCATTTTTAGGGCGAGCCAAATAGCCTGACACTGGGGCATCACCGAGACATTTCACTTGCACATCAAAGCACTCGATATCGTCCTTCATTCCCGGTTGATCCGCGCGAGTCAGTTGAGGTTCCAGCGGGATCGCGGCCAGTTGCTTCTTTTGCTCAGCCCAGAAGTGATCGAAGTCATCTGGCACCGGCAGACTCAGGCCGATTTTTGTCGGCGAGAAGGCCGCACCGGCAGCAGCTTGAATCGGCTTACCTTCGGGGACGTCGAACGTCACTTGGCATCGCAGGAACCCCGCTTGCTTGCCGATCACAGTAACTGTCCCCGGTTGGTCAGTTGTCGTGACTGTCCCCGCAGGAAATCCCGCCGCCTCGCCACTTCCCAAGAAATCATCAACGACGAATTTCACAGTCGCGTTCGGAACATTTTCATTTCCCTTGGTCACACTGATGAGAAACTTGGCCTCGTTGCCCGTCTCGTAAATCGCATCTTTTCGATCGGGCACGACTTTCACTTGGTAAGCGGGGTCTGCGGCGGCCAAGGTCGCCACAGAGAGAATCAGATTCAACAAGCAGAGCAGGCAAACCAGTCGCATAGATCGAGGTTGCATTGGTCGAATTCTCCGAAGTCATTGAGGTTGTGTGTTTCGATCGTTGAAATTACGCAGTCCATCAGTCACATCGTCTCGAATCTTTTTACGAAGAACAACAATGACCTTCGACTTTCGATCGCAAACAGTTCTCGTCAGTGGCGGCAGTAGCGGGATCGGCTTCGCGATCGCACAAGCGTTTGCGGATGCGGGAGCCGATGTCATTGCGACGGGCATTTCAGACGAAGTGGCTCGCGAAGCGGCAGGGCGCGATTCGCGAATTTCATTTCGAGTCCTTGATGTCGGCGATCAACCCGCGATCGAGCAGCTCGTCAGCGGGATCAAGTCGCTCAACGTGCTCGTGAACTGTGCCGGAATGTTGTTGCGCGACGGTAAAGAATTTGACCTCGAAAACTTTGAGCGAGTTCTCGACGTCAATCACACCGGGACGATGCGCCGCTGTTCGGTCTGCAGACCGTTGCTGGCGGCGAAGCGAGGGAACATCGTCAACATCGCGTCCATGCTGAGCTTCTTCGGCAGCGGCTTTGTCCCCGCCTACAGCGCGAGCAAAGGAGGCGTCGCTCAACTCACAAAGTCGCTTGCAATCGCCTGGGCCGCTGACGGCATTCGGGTGAACGCAGTCGCTCCCGGTTGGATCGACACGCCGATGACACTACCGCTCGTTGAGAACGTCGTGCGAAGCCAACCGATTCTCGACCGCACGCCGATGAAACGCTGGGGACGCCCTGAAGAAGTCGCAGGCCCAGTCCTCTTTCTCTGTTCTCCCGCTGCGGCTTTTGTCACCGGCGTTGTGCTGCCCACAGATGGCGGTTACTCGATTGCGTGATGGTCGACTCGGTTCCCGATAGCTGTGAAAGAGACGTCATTCGATGCTACGAATCACGCCGCCATAGAAGCGTTGTTCGCCAT
Source organism: uncultured Planctomycetaceae bacterium (assembly GCA_903823545.1). GTDB lineage: Bacteria > Planctomycetota > Planctomycetia > Planctomycetales > Planctomycetaceae > SXKJ01. The sequence continues at coordinate 986 of CAIJTL010001362.1, read as the reverse complement.
TTGGCGTTTGCAGACGCAATGCGCCGTAATCGGCGATTCCTAAACAAAGTCCCGAGACGACTCGCTGGCCACTGTCGATGGAAACGGTTCGGCCTTTCAGAACACAGCGAGATTGCCAATTCTCGACCAGGGACTCATCTGAACCGGCCAGTCGTTTCAAATCCTCATCGAGTTGTTGCAGCAAGAGGGTTAGAACTTGAGCGCGATCGAACGTCTTTCCCGTTTCATCGCCGAGCGAAGTGGCGATGAGTGACAACTCGGCGGGTGCCGTTGCGAACGAGTTATTCACGTTCAATCCTACACCGATGACCAATCGGCCGCAGCGAGTCGGTGGGACCTCCATCAGAATCCCACATACCTTGCGATCGTTGAGCCACACATCGTTCGGCCACTTCAAGCCCACCGAGTGCGGCGTTCGACCGGTCGTTAAGTTCGTTGAGTTTGCGAGAACAGCGAGTGTCTCGCACACGGCAACGCCGACCGTCAACGAAATCTGCGGCCAACGAGATTCCGGCAACGTATAGTCTTTCGCGTCAATGACGACCGAGAACATTAACGCCCCGTCGCTCGACCACCATCGATTTGCTCCGCGACCGCGGCCCGCCGTCTGGCGTTCCGCGAGAATTAAGTAGGGAACGGGCAAATTCGTTTCATTGCACAACACTAAGGCTCGATCGTTGGTCGAACCGATTTCTAAATGAGGTTCGACTTCACGGAGGATGGTTTCCGTTCGCAAGCGGCGTAGATCGTCTGGGGAATAGGACATATTCGACTTATGAGACAAACAAAGTTCGTGAGCGACTTAGGATCTCTTTGGTCCTCTTCGTCCCAGAAGTCCTATGCCACTTTTCAACCACTCGACTCAGCTACTTCCGCAGCCAATCAGCGATCCAGAGTTGGCTGGTCTTGTCTGCAGATCGCGTCGATGTCCACATCAGCTTGCTTCCGTCAGGGCTAAAGACGGGAAGGACATCGGCACCTTCGTG
>CAIJTL010001361.1 GCA_903823545.1 uncultured Planctomycetaceae bacterium | reverse complement strand
TCTCTCTGCATTTTGTGTAGTGAAACGGTTTCTAAGCAAACACGATCTTTAAGGTGTCGCCCAAACGATTCAACGCATCAGCATGATCTCGATGAATCGGAATCCCTTCGGCCTTCCATCGTTCGGATCGATCACTTTCGAGCTCTCCCGGCAACCGAACTTTGTCAAATCCGTCTGTCGGTTCCAGTTCTCGAATTTCCGTCGTTGCTAAACCGAGCTCCGAATAAAACTTTTCAACATCTCCAAATTTCGTCGGATCGATCGCATAGAAGAAATGCTCTGACCCTTCGAGATACGGATCTCTCTTTTTACGAATCGGCATCCGACGTCCAACAAGCGGTCCAGCTAACACCGAGCACATATACGCGAGCCCAAAACCGCGTGCTCCTGCAGCGGGGAGCAAAGTCTTTGCGGCCGCTGGCTCATTCGTCTGCTTACCCTCCGCATCCAAGGCCCAACCATCAGGTAACGGCAGACCATACAACTTGCGCGTCTCCACTTTTCCCCAGGATGCTTCCGCACAAGCCATATCAAGCACAAAAGGCGAACCGTTGCGACTCGGCACCCCCCACGCGAAAGCATTGTTTGCAACAGCCGCCTTCTTGCTGCCATACGCGGCCACGGTCGGATACGCGGTACTCGTCGTGCTATATCCGATACATCCCTCTTGAATTGCGAGCAAAACATAAACCGATGCCGCCCCGTAATGTTGCCCACGAGTCACGGCGACAGTGCCAGTCCCGACTTCTTTCGCCTTCTTGATCGCAAGCTGCATCGCACGTGTCGAAGCGACATGCCCCATCCCCTTGTTACCATCAATAACCGCCATTGCGGGGCTTTCGGTGACAACAACCGTGCTCGCTCGCGGATCAATGTTTCCGTCGTCAATCGCTTGGACGTATCTCGGCAACGCTCGACTTCCATGCGAGTGAATTCCTCGCAAATCCGCCTCGACCATGCGATCCGCCGTCATCTCCGCTTCGACTGCAAACATCCCTTTTTTGACGAGGATTTTCACAATCCACTCGCGCAGCGACGCAGATTGCACAACGACTTCCTGAGACTCATCACGTGGAATATCGGGAGTGACAGCGGTCATGATTTGTGTCCATTAAAATTAAAATGGTGACTGTATGCACTACAGATAGTCGTCACGAATCGGATGGAAAATGTCGAGAGCCTTGCAAACATTGTCCAGTGCGACGACACGATGCGTCACACCACTCGGAATCCGATACATGTCGCCAGGGCCAAGAACGCGGTCTTCATCACCCAAAAAGAAATGCGCCTTTCCCTCGATCACCATGCCAACTTGCTCATGAGGATGCGAATGTGGCTGCACGACGGCATTTGGTTCAAAGGTGACGAGGCTCAACATCATCTCACGACACGCAGCCGTCTGAATTTGAACACCCGGAAAAATGTTGTGCTTCGACGCAGAATCAGCTTCGACAAAATACTTTGACACGAGTTCGTCTTTCGTGATGCGAAAAGAATGTCAGCCATTTCGGACTAAACAGAGTTGATTTTCAAGATTGCAAGGACTCGTTCGATTCGATCAAAACCTTGTTACGTTTTCTTGGGGACATCTTGAGCCTGTGGCATCCGCCATTTATGGCCATTTGCTGCAAGTAGTTGATCCGCTCGCACCGGGCCCCACGTGTTCGCCGCGTATGGTTCAGGCCTGACCGCCTCGTTCTCCCAGTAGTCGAGAATTGGCGTCACGAATTTCCACGCCTCATCGAGTTCATCACTGCGAGTGAATAGCGTTGAATCACCACGAAGCACATCGAGCAACAAACGTTCGTAAGCTTCCGGTAGCTCAATGCCAAAAGCTTCCTCAAATTGGAAATCCATCGTCACCGGGTGTAGTTGATACTGCATTCCAGGGCGTTTCGACGAAACGGACATCAAAATCGCTTCGCTAGGCTGAATGCGAAACACGAGAGTGTTGGGCTGTGCTGTGACGAACTCGCACATATCTCCGTCACACTCGACTGTTCGAAACAAATGGAGCGGTGGTTGCTTGAATTGGATCGCGATTTCAGACACTCGCCCAGGAAAACGCTTACCCGTGCGCAAGTAAAACGGGACTCCGGCCCAACGCCAATTATCGATTTGCACATGCATGGCGGCATACGTTTCGCGGCGTGAATCGGGAGCGATCCGGTCCTCTTGCAAATAACCCGGCAGCGTTTTTCCATTCAATTCACCAGCAGTGTATTGGCCGGGGACAGCCCAATTAGCAATCGAACCAGTCGTTCCAGGCGACAAACACTGAAGAACTTTCAGTTTTTCGTCCCGAATCGCGTCAGCATGAAAACGAGCGGGAGCCTCCATCGCGATCAAACTCAGCAATTGCAGTACATGGTTCTGCATGACGTCGCGGAGCGCACCGGCTTTGTCATAGTAGCCTCCTCGACCACTTTCGATTCCCTGTGACTCTGCCACAGTGATTTGGACATGATCGACGTGGTTTCGGTTTAACAACGGCTCGAAGATCGCGTTTCCGAATCGGAAAAGCAGGATGTTCTGGACCGTCTCTTTGCCAAGGTAATGGTCAATCCGGTAGATCTGATCTTCTCGCAAAAGCCTATTCAACGATTGGCTAATTTCTTGCGAGGAGTGCAAATCATGACCAAAAGGTTTCTCGAACACGATTCGCAGTCGATCATCCGACTCAGCAGATGGAATCATTCCCGCCTGGCTCAGAGACTCGACTGACATCATAAATAATTGCGGATCTGTCGCCATGTAGACGACTCGCGTTCGCGCACTGTCCCCGTTGCATGACTTCTCAATTTGCTCGACTGACTCTCGAAGCGAACCGAAATCGGCAGATTCATCCAAATTCGTTCGAACATAAAACACCCGCCTCGAAAACGCATCCCATTCGCTATCAGTCACATTACGAACGAACTTCGAAACCGCTAGCCGCATCTCTTCGCGAAACGATTCGTTAGTTTTCTCACGGCGAGCTACTCCGATGATAGGAATTTCCTCAGACAGAAATTGCTTTCGCGAAAGCTGGAACAAAGCAGGCATCAGCTTCCGTGCGGTTAAATCACCCGAGGCCCCAAAAATTAACACGGAGGTGTTGCGAGACGGCAAATTCGAGACACCGGCAGGCCGAAAGCTCGCCGAAGTAGAAGAATCGGCTGGGCAAGACATGTTCAATTCCTTTTGGATCAGCATGCTCAAATCTTAGTTTCCGGACCAGTTTGACACTCGCGAACCGATCTTTTCAAAATACCGATCACACAAAAAAGCGTCAGCAAACCCACACTCAGAAATTGAAGCAGCCGAGATGGGTTGAAACTGAACCGGGGCGCCATCATAATCCTCGCTTCTTTTTCGGGACACTGTCGCGCGAAACTGTCCACAAAGGTAAGAACTGAATGACACGGCTATCGACAACGGAAATCAAAAAGCGTCGTAAGAAGAAGTCACGGCTTAAAAAGAAGCTCACGTGCCGTTTCTGCCCAGACGGATGTGACAATCCACCTCGGCCCATTTACGTCGACTACAAAGACTTGAAGACACTGCGTTTGATGGTCAGCCGCACGTCCACAATTATTGGACGCCGCCGGACTGGAAGCTGTGCAAAGTATCAACGCGCAGTAAAAGAAGCCGTATTGAGAGCTCGATTTATGGCTCTACTTCCATACGTGCCCGAGGAGTAACGGGGGCGGCTTCGGCCGACTGTTAGCTCGTTGTGGGTAGTATTTGTTTGGTCCACGGATGCGGCGAATTTGTCGCCGCATCCCGCTTTGCTGTTCGGTGAGCACTCATGTCTACGCTGACTATGTCCAAGAGCCGCGCGGAAAATGTTTTGGCTCCTCGTCCGGTGGTTGATGTTCGGCATGCAATTCTTGAGGCCGATCCGTTTGGCCCGGAACAGGTCAAACAGTTGCGTTTTGCAATCGCGGGCGCACAAGTTGGTGATGTTCGACAAGCGTTAGCAGAACTGTCGAACAACGTTGCAGACGGCGAAGCCAATAAGCGAAACCATATCGCCCTGGGCATAACGTGCTACCTAATGGCTCGTCACCCGCTGGCAGCAGAGCACTTGGCGAAAGTTAACGGCGATCCGACAGCATCGTTTTATCTCGCTCAGGCATTGGTCTCACTTGGTCGCTTTGATGAAGCGGCAGTCAAGTTTGAACAAGCAGCATCTCAGGGCTGGGACAACGTCGACTCGACGCTGTTTCGAGCCGGCGCAATTCGCCAGGCTGGACGCCTCGATGAAGCTGAGTCGATCGTTCGAAGCACCGCCCGGGCCGGAGCAACGCGTGCCGAGTATTCATTCCAAATGGGATGCATCCTGGCAGAGCGCAGCGATACGTTTGGAGCTATTGAATATTTTGAACGCGCCGTCGACATGGATCCACACCACACAGGCGCGCTTTTCAGATTGGCGAACCTCAACAACCAACTTGGCAACGACGACGACGCCGTAAAACTGTACGAGCGAGCCTTGTCGCGTCCGCCATTTTTTCTCGGCGCGTTGATCAATCTGGGATTGATG
>CAIJTL010001360.1 GCA_903823545.1 uncultured Planctomycetaceae bacterium | reverse complement strand
GTCGATCAAGCGGCAGCCGTGAATCGTTTTCCGGTGTTGTTGGTTGATGCTCCTCCCGGCTGCTTTGCTGCGAGCGCGTTCGACTCCACCGAAGAGTTGTTGTTGCTCGTTAAGAACCCACAAAGCCGTGTGACGAAAGTTGCGGCTGAACTTCAACAGCGACTCGCTCAACAAGGAGTAGCCGCGCGAGTGGTTTCGAGTTTGCCGGAGAGTCCTCGGCAGGTGATACACCTCGATGGTTTGGCAGATATCGCACAACCCGAGCAAGCACTCGACATCGTTCGGTCAGCGTTCCAGACGGCACGGACCATGGCCCGTATCGGTGCTCCCGCGAATCGGCTCTTCGTGACCGTGCAGAACACTGGCGGTCGACTTGGTGTCGATGGCTGTGCGGGACCAGAAGTGTTTCTCGCTGGAATGAGCGGGCTGATCAAAACCCTGTCACATGAATGGCCGGGCTCTTCAGTCAAAGCAATCGATCTAGAAACGAAAGGACTCACTCCAACGGAACTTGCCGATCGGCTTTTGGATGAATTGCTGTTTGCCGGTCCTGAAGTCGAAATCGGATTGTCTGCCGACGGTCGACGATCGACATTGCGTTGCGCCACGAGCGGTGAGCGCTCATCGCAAAACGGCAGTACGAAAACGCTCTCCCCGAGCCTGAAAGATGGCGCTGTGGTTGTCGTCTCTGGTGGTGCTCGCGGAGTCACCGCACAGGCATTGCGAGAACTGGCGGCAGGCGTTCGCTGCAAATTCATATTGCTGGGGCGAACGGCGTTGGAAACAGAGCCAACATGGGCTACGGGAGTCGAACGAACGAACGATCTGAAGCAAGCTCGCTTAAATGATCGGAGCAAGGGTCGACCCGCATTGTCTGATGTCGAACGCGACGTGCAGCGAGTCCTCACACAACGTGAAGTACGTGCCAACATCGCCGCATTGGAGAAAGCGGGATCGGAAGTTTGTTATTTGGACGTCGATTTGTTGGATGCGACCAAGTTACAGAGTGCTCTGCAAAACGTGCGCAAGAAATGGGGACCGATCAGCGGCGTGGTCCATGCGGCTGGCGTTCTGGCTGATCGCCGCGTGGAAGACAAAACGGACGAGCAATTCGACAGCGTGTTGCGAACCAAGGTTTCCGGACTGCGTCATCTGCTCGATGCGACTCGCGATGATCCCCTGAGTGTGATCGCTCTCTTCTCGTCCGTCGCAGCCCGCTTCGGCAATGTTGGTCAGTGCGATTATGCCGCTGCGAATGAAATTCTTAACAAGGTCGCCGCAAGCGAACAAAAACGACGCGGCCAATCTTGCTTGGTGAAATCGTTCAATTGGGGACCGTGGGACGGCGGCATGGTCACGCCAGGCTTGAAGGCGATGTTCGCTCAACGCGGCGTTTCGTTGATACCGCTCGTTGGCGGTGGTCAAGCTTTTGCCAACGAGTTGCTGCATCCTCAAGATCGACATGCCGAAGTGGTCGTTGTCGCTGGCGAGGCTGCTGACTCATTAGGGAATTCAACGGCACCGAAGAACTCACTGGACCTGAGAGTCAATCGAACTCGGTATCCGTTTCTCGACAGTCATTGCATCGAAGACGTTCCCGTCGTCCCCGTGGTCTTAGCCGTGGAATGGTTTCATCGAGCGGCACAATCGCTGAATCCAGGCCGAGTGGTGAACGCTATTCGCGACGTCAAAGTGCTGAAGGGAATTTTGCTGCATGACCTCGATCGCGGTCAAAACTTGCGAATCGTGTCAGAGCCGATCGATGCATCGACCATTCAACTGGAACTGACCGATGTTCGTGGCGTGAAGCATTATCGTTGCATCGCGGAGCTCTCTGGTCCCTTGGAGCAATCAGAGCCGCAACTGAACTGGTCCCGAATGAAGAATGGCAAAACTTGGCCGTGGTCCGTCGAGCACGTCTACGACCAACTCTTTCATGGCCCGGACTTTCATGTCATCAAATCGCTCGATGCCCTTGGGGACGAAGGTGGTGCAGCGACGATGCAATTGAGTGGCCGGACAACTTGGCCGCACGGCCCGTGGCAAACGCAACCTGTGGTGCTCGATGGGGCGATCCAGTTGGCGTTGCTGTGGGGCGTTCAAAGCAGTGGGAAGACTTCGATCCCGATGAGCGTAGGAACTTATCGCGGTTACATCCGACCGCAAGAAACACCAATGAGTTGCGAAGTTCGTCTTCGCCATCAGTCTCGACACGCGAATCACTTCGACATTCGCATCCTTTCCGAGTCGAACGAAGTTGTTGCTGAACTCGAAAACCTAGAAATGGTTCTGCACCTGGATGCGCGGGGCCATCGAGCATGAACATGCCTCCGATAGCTATCGTCGCTCAAGCGTGTGTTCTACCCGATGCTCTGAATCCCGACGCGCTCTACCGGTTGATCCGCGAACGTCGCACCGCCATTCGCGGCGTTGCGCGCGATCGCTGGGAGATGGACCCGCGCAGCCGCATCGATCCGAGCGGTCGAGTTGGCACGGTCGTCTCTGATCGAGGCGGCTACGTTCATGGATTTGATTCGGTCTTCGATCCCAAAGCATTTGAAGATCGAATTCCAGATGTCGATAAACTCGATCCAGTCTTTCAATGGGCTTTATACGCTGCGACCGAAGCCTTCCGTGCCGTGCGCGGCACAGGGATCAACCGACGGACCTCGCTGATCTTGGGCAACCTTAGTTATCCATCAACGGAGTTTGTTGGACTTTCGAAATCCTTTTGGCAACAGCAAGCTGGTACCCCTTCTGCAGAACCGAAATCGCCGTTTGATCCACGTAATCGATTTCACTCGTCGCAGATCGCCACGGTCGCCGCGAACTATTTGCAACTGGGTGGCAACGCTTATTGCTTAGACGCCGCTTGTGCGTCGTCGCTCTACGCTATCAAGTTGGCTTGCGATGAACTTCATCGCGGACAAGCGGATCTCGTGCTGGCTGGTGGTATCGCAGCCGCAGACGACTTTTTTATTCACATCGGATTCACGGCGCTCAAAGCACTCAGTCAAAGTGGTCGCAGTTTGCCGTTTGGTCAACAAGCCGATGGGCTTGTCCCGGCCGAAGGTGCCGTGGTAGTTGGACTCAAACGACTTGATGACGCGATCGCGCATGGCGATGACATCCTGGGAGTCATCCGTGGCGTTGGCCTTTCGAACGACGGCTCAGCCGGCGGTCTCCTGTCACCCGACAGTGCTGGGCAGGTTCGAGCGATTCGGCAGGCATACACAAACGCTGCGATTGATCCCTCAGAGATTTCGTTCGTCGAATGTCACGCAACTGGTACGTTACTCGGCGACGGCATTGAACTGGCGAGCTTGCGGGAAGTCTTCGGTACTAACAAGCCGCTATCCATCGGATCGCTGAAATCCAACATGGGCCATCTTCTGGCAGCAGCTGGCGGGGCCGGATTGTTGAAAGTTCTCGCGGCGCTGAAGCACGATGAGCTTCTGCCAAATGCGGACAGCGGCCCATTGCGAAGTGAGTTAGCATCCGGTTCGCTCGAATTGATTCAAGACACTCGGCCTTGGAATCGACAAGCCTCCCCGCGTCGAGCGGCGATCAGCGCGTTCGGCTTCGGTGGTTGCAACGCACACATGATCGTCGAAGAGTGGTTGCCGACTCCGACAGCGACCGGTGTTGTTCGTACACCGGCGAACTCAAAACTAACCCGAAGCGTCAGCGAGGGCGATTCCTCGCGAGATATCCAAACGCCCTCGCTAACGCTTCGGGTTAGTGAGCAGGATTCGGATCAACCTCTTGCCATCGTCGGACTCGCAACCCAGGTCGCAACGGGAAAAGACGCCTCTGATTTCTTGTCGGGACTGCTGGGAACTGTGGCCGGAGATGCTTCGCCACAACCAATGAAGGCGATCCAACTCGAAGCCCGCGGACTCCGATTTCCACCACAAGATTTGCGACGAGCGCTTCCTCAACAGTTAGCCGTTCTCAAGGTTGCGATGGATGCGGTTCGCAACGTTCAACTGCCGAAGGAACGAACCGGGGCATTCGTCGGTATGCAGGTGGATTCGCAAGCCACAAGATTTGGAATCAACGACGCCCGAAATGTCGATCCTGCCAAAGACATGGAGTCCGGTGTTCCATCAGTCGATTCGGCGATCGTTCTGGGAACGATGCCGAACATCCCGGCCAATCGAATCAACATCCAACTCGACTTGCACGGACCGGGATACACCGTCTCTGCCGATGAACTCTCCGGAGTGCGAGCATTTGAGATTGCCGCTCATGCGTTGAGAAACAATGAACTCGATTGCGCGGTTGTCTGTGCTGTCGATCTTTGTTGTGAACCGCTACACGAGCACCTTGCCGCCAAAGTGCTCGATGCTGCAAAACGAACGCCGGGAGATGCAGCGGTGGCCCTTGTCTTAAAGAGACAGTCCGACGCTGTTCGAGACGGCGACACGATCATCGCAATGATTGAACCGTCATCGACGCCAACATCTGCGGAAGACTCAACGCTTAGTCAGATTCAAAGTCAGCTCACGTCACGATTCGGTCATGCTCATGCGGCGTCGGGTTTGCTCCAGATCGCGGCGACGGCATCTGCGCTGCATCACAACACGTTTCCGCATCCAGGACTTTGGCCCTGGCTCAAAGGGAGCAGCGCTCGAAGTGCGACTCTGACAATTGATGCTTTGGGAGGTGGTCGATCGCAAGTCCGATTGAGCGAGTCGGCCCAATCGACGACCACTCCGATCGTCAGTGATCGTGTCCCACAAGCGCAGTCGGCAGACGGATCGAAATCACGAACCGGCGATGTCGCCTTTGTGTTTGGCTCAGCCGCAGCCGCTTATCCTGGAATGGGCAAAGAGTTGTTATGGGCGTTTCCAGAATTGTGGGAACGATTAATCCAACAATGCCCAACGATGGCCGCTTCCGCTGACTGGTTCGACCCGCAACAGATTTCTGCAACGCGGACAGTGCAGCAACGACTTCACGGCTCATCATTGTTGAGCCAGTTTCATGTGTTGTTCGCTCAGCACATTTTGCAATTAACACCAGCGGCCTATCTCGGCATCTCCTCCGGCGAATCAAACGCTTTGATGGCCAGCGGAGCGTGGTCCAATATGGACGAACTGCTCCAGCGGCTTGAAACCGAGGAGTTATTCACGCGGCATATCGGCGGGCAGTTTGAGTCAGTTCGCGCGGCGTGGGGACTGAAGCCGCACGAACCGGTCGATTGGACGGGCTTCGTCGTTCGCGCGCCGTTGGATGCTGTCCGACAAGCTCTGGCCAATGAACCACGAGTGCATCTCGCCATGATTTGTAGTCCACGCGACTGCATGATCGCGGGCGATGCGGCGGGTTGTCGTCGAGTCATTCAGCGAATCGGTACCACTGAAGCGGTTGAGTCAGACTATCGTTTAGCCGTCCATGTTCCGGAGTTGGCTCAGGTGGCCACACTTTGGAAACAAGTTCATACGCTCCCGACAACTTCTGCCGTTCGCGGCCGTGTTTACGGAAACGGACCAGGACGAGACTACGCACCGACAAGCGAAGCGGCTGCGGATGCAATCTTGCAGCAGGCCGTGCAGACCGTGGACTTCCCCAAAATCATTGAGCGTGCTTGGGCTGATGGCATCCGCGTGTTCGTGGAGTTGGGGCCGCGAGATCTTTAACTTCAACTCGTCCGGAGAAGACTCGGATTTCAACACCTGAACCATCTACGATGCTCCT
>CAIJTL010001359.1 GCA_903823545.1 uncultured Planctomycetaceae bacterium | reverse complement strand
GGCGAGACCTTGGCCAGCATCTGCATAGGTTTTGGTCAGAGCGACCAGCTTCTCCGCTCGCAGTTGAATATCGTTTGCGATTGCTCGTTCTTGATGTGCTCGCAAAAGCTCCAAGTGCGCCGTCGCGGTTTGCAGCATAAGGTCTTGCTCAGCGACGGTCGCCGAGTATTGCTTCGATGCGGCAGCATGCTCAGTGATCTGTGGCTGATGAATCGCGTCTGCCAAATGAAAGTTTGCGAAAACTCCCGGTGTCACGGGTGAGCCTGCCCCTACGGCGTTCGCACCAAAACCGCCAAAGTACGATCCACGACTGGTATCGAAGGCATTGCCTGCAACGTCCTGAATCCGTCCTTCGTGCTTGTTCCAATTCACGCCAGCTCGGATCGACGGGAGCCACAACGCTTCGGCTCGTGCCTGTTGTGCATAGGCTTCATTGATCCGCTCACGAGCCAACGCCACGTTCGGGTTTTGGCCACAGGCCATCTGTAACGCCGATCCAAGGTCGATCGCGAAGCCGCTGACTTCCGGAGGCTTGGACGTCGATGAGCGGTCGTCGTCATAGGGCTTTGTGGGAACAACGACCTCGGTTGTCAACGAAGTTTGTTCGATGACTTTGGGCTGGCTGATCGCGGCGGTGTTGCTCGTTGCCGTGGACTCTGGCTGTGAAGTTGTGGTCGTGATCTCTGCGACCGAAATGTCTGCACTCGGTGACACGGTGACCTGCTTCGCGGAGCGATGCACCACACTTTCGGAACGTGAGGTGGCGCAACCCGACAAGACGGCGAGTAAAGCCCCCCCCGTGAAGCCAATCAGTTGTCGCGGCAAGACAAACACGAACAACGTCCTCCTGACGTGACGGCAGCTTTTGCCGATATTGAGCGCGAGATACACGCCAGTAGCGGCTACGGACAGTCTGCGAATTCGAGATCGGCAAGCGACGTCGAACCTGTGCAGGATTCCGAGAGTTCGGAAGTTATCTTTTGCAACAGTCCTGTCAGTCACGAAAGCAGGGCTGACTTGTGAGATACCGTTGAGTTTGCGGACGGAGCCTCACTCGTTTTATCCAACGGACATCAATCACGCGGTTCGTAACGATTACCTAGCAACAACGATCTCGACAGCTTGCCCCTCTTTGTAGGCGGCGAGGTTCGCCCCGATCAGCGATTCGTCACCGTTCAAGCCAGAGAGGATTTCGATGTCGGTGCCTGTCGGCATGACGGCGACGATGCCGGTTTTGATCGGGAGCTTCACGATCTTGTTATCCACGATGCCGAGAACGAATGAGTCCGGGCCCTGTTTGAGGATCGCCGCCTTCGGCAGCGACAGTGCGTCGGGGCGACAAGCAACTTGGATTTCTGCGGTCGCGTACATGCCAGGTCGGAGCTTGCCGTCGAGATTCGGGATGTCGATTTGAGTTCGCAGCGTGCGCGAGGCTGATTGCAACGTCCAACTGGTACGAGCGACTTGGCCCTCGAACGGTGTGGCGGACATTGCGGCGACTTTGATCTTCGCGCGACTTCCGGCGGCAACGAGTGAGGCGTCCGCTTCGGGAACATCCAGAAAGATTCGGACGGTGTCGGCTCGGACGACGACGAACAGTGGCTTGCCGGACGTTCCGCTGGGTTGCACGAGATGGCCTGTGTCGAGATGCCGCTCGGTGATGACCCCGTCGAACGGCGCTCGAAGTGTCGCGTAGCTGAGCAACGCGCGCGTCTTCTGTTCGTCGGC
>CAIJTL010001358.1 GCA_903823545.1 uncultured Planctomycetaceae bacterium | reverse complement strand
GAGTTCCCAACGTTCGTCGATTTATTCCGAAACTCGGAAGCGTATCACGGACAGGCCGTTACGTTTCGCGGGCATGTGCGGCGGATCGTCTCGTTCGCGGCAGGCAAGAACCCTCACGATTTTCAGCAACTGCATGAAGTCTGGCTCTACTCGGGAGAATCGCAGCAAAATCCGGTTGTCGTTATCTGCTCCCAATTGCCCGACAAGATTCCGACGGGGCCTGATTTGCTCGTCGACTTTGTTTCGGTGACAGGTTACTTCTTCAAACGCTACGGCTACGAAGACCGCTCGGGGCAGACTCGGTTCGCTCCATTGATCTTGGCCCATCAGCTCGACTGGCATCCTCCAAAGAAGCGTGACCGCTGGCTTTCAAAGACCGCGGTCTTCGCGCTCCCTTTCGGAGCAGCAGCCATCATCGCAATGATCTGCTGGTGGAACGGACGACAGGATCGCTCAGTGCTCCGGAGCATTCGCCCTCGCTGACGCTTCGGGTTAGTCTGTTGTCGCCACGTTCAAAAAATCTCGAAATCCCCGCGCCGAAAAACACGCATGAACTCTCCGATGGAAAACAATACGCCTTCCAATTCTTTCCGCTCGCCAAAGCTCGATCGACCGATCCGATTGGCGGTTCTGATTTCCGGGGGCGGGACGACGATGCTCAACTTTCTCGACAAAATTCGAGCTGGGGAGCTCAATGCCGAGATTGCAATCGTGATTGCCAGCCGCGAAGGGATTGCCGGAATCGAACGTGCTCGCGCGGCGGGGCTGACTTGTGAAGTGATCGCGAGAAAGAAATTCGATTCGGTCGAGAGCTTCAGCAATGCGATCTTCGACCAATGCCGATCAGCAAAGGTTGACCTCGTGACGTTGGCCGGCTTTCTGTCTCTGATTCACATACCGCCCGACTATCAACATCGAGTGCTCAACATTCACCCATCGCTGATCCCCGCATTTTGCGGCCACGGATTTCATGGGCACCATGTTCACGAAGCAGTGCTCGATCGCGGAGCAAAGGTCAGCGGTTGCACGGTCCACTTTGCTGACAACGAATACGACCACGGGCCAATCGTCGTACAACGCGCCGTGCCGGTCATTGAATCCGACACCCCCGACACACTTGCCGCTCGCGTCTTCACTGCTGAATGCGAAGCGTACCCCGAAGCCATCCGCCTCTTTGCCGAAGGCCGTTTAGAAATCACCGACGGGCGACTGCGAATTCAAAAGCGAAGCGAAAACGAGAATAGGTCATACAATCGCCCCGAGTCTTCTCTGTCCGATTGATGACGAGACGGCATCCGTCTCCTTTTGATCGATTGAGCAGCGATCACGAAGTAGACCGGCTCTCCAGGGCCGGTCAATCGAGCGTGGAGCCCCGACCTACTCTCCCTTCAATCGCAAGTTGTTCAACCACCATCAATCTGTCGGTCATTCACAACTCGATCAGTCTCGCGGACCGAAGCAGAACAAACCGGTGGCATAGTCGTTCATTCTGCGGAGGCCGATTCAAAGAGGTTGAGAGTCAGATGGGGCTTCGGTGGCTCGGTTGTTGCGGCCTCTCTGTTGTGCCAGGAGTCGCTGAAAATCCGACCGCACATGAGGTTTCTTGAAGAGGTGGTTCTCCACCGCGACTCGCCAGACGGACTTCTTTTCGCTTTCGGTGAACGATAAGGATAAGCTGCCGGGGCTGCCTGCAAGACCTTCACACCGCGAGAAACCAGTATGGCGTCCTCGGTCAGCTTCATCCACTTGTTCGCCGTGACCCATTCAGGAGACGTGGGGCAGCAAATCTTCGAGGGTGACCTTTGCTGGCAACTCTTGCATCCACCGCGCGAGCAAACAGTTGACCGGCGAGAAGTCGAAGAAGCTTGCGCCTGCTTCGCTGGTCTGAACCGACTCTTGAAATTCTCCGTCCCAAGTGGACACATCAGGAATTACCGGTGGTGCAATCCCGCGTGGGACGAACACGCGCCGACACAGATTGTAATACGCGTGCGCGGTGAGGCAGGTAAGCTTTTGCATTGACGAATTCAACTGCTCTTGCCGGCGGTTCCATTTCACCATCTCGCCGATCGATGCCTCAACTTGGGGCGGACTGTCGGCCATGATGCCCAAAAGACAGTCGAACATAGCTCGGAAGAAATTGCGCTCCGACTTGTCGCGAATGTTCTGCTCCAAACCCACAAAAGTGGTCCGGTCATCGCGAAGCACGGCGTACAGACCATTCGACATGAGGACCGTTGCGGGATGTCCGGACTGAAACGGCGCGGGGAAGTGGTTCAAGAACGCATTGACGAGGGGCTTGTCGTCCACGGCCAACGCCAAAATCAGGTCGAAGACATGGGAGCAATCGTAGCTCGAGTATTCCGTTCCTCCGGCGACGCGCATGAGAAGGCCCAAGCGAGCG
>CAIJTL010001357.1 GCA_903823545.1 uncultured Planctomycetaceae bacterium | reverse complement strand
TGACTGGCGCAACGTCCGGCAAGCTTTCCAGCCCGTAATCCGCATCCTTGTGGTTCATCAGATGAAAGAACAGATACAGGAATCCAATCGTCACGGCGCTTGTGTAGCTCAATAGTAGTAACACAGACGTTTTCGCCATCAAAACATGATCGCTATCGACTGCTGGTGTTGGTGACTCTGATTTACCGACGGTGCTTTGTGCGGTTTCATTGGCCGAAGATTCAACGTCTGTCGCAGCTACCGAAGCATGATCAGAAGCGTCTGGTGCTTCCGAATTACTTGGGGTGATTTCGTCCATCCCATCGTTTGCTGATTGAGCAACCAGAGCACCAAACCCGGTATCGCTCTCGGGGCCAGCATCGCTGGCTTGCTTTGTATCGCTGAGCGAACTGGTCTCTGCTTGAGGAGCCGATTGAGCATGGTCTGGTGCTGGCGATAACGGCGTCTCGCTCGTGAGCGACTCGGAAACGAGTGGCTCAGCCGACGCGACTGGAGTCTCCTCAGACGCGCCGAATAGAGCATCCAGAGGATGAGACGATTCATGCTCACTCGGTTCCGATGTCGCGACGCTTGGTTCTTCGATTGCGGTTTGCGCTTCGTGAGGAACTTGATTCGTTGTTTCATGTGGCTTCGAAACCGCACCGAATAATTCAGCCGGATCAACGGACGTCGTCTCGACGACCGCTGATGCAGGTGCGTGAGCCTCGCTGGTCGCAACCGGCTCGATGGCAGGTAGCCCGAAGAAAGGGACTTGCTCGTCCATCACTGTAGTCGCAGCAATTTCTTCAACAACCGGCGGGGTTGTCGGGACGCTTGATACAGGTGCTGGCGTATTCGGCGCAATTGAAGCGAGAGTTGGTATTGGTACGGGAGCAGGTGGCGGAGGCGGAACCGGTGCGGGTGCCGAGATCGCAGGTGGCGGAGGCGGAACCGGTGCGGGTGCCGAGATCGCAGGTGGCGGAGTCGCTCCTGGCGGTGCGGGAATGCTCAAATGGGCTCCGCAATGCGGACATGCCACAACAACGCCAAACTGCTCGACCAACAAATTGCCGCGGCACTGACCGCAAATCATCTCGAATGCCATGCGATCCTCAAACTCGATTACCGAGTATTTTCGTAGCTCTGACCATTTAAGCCAGACGTTTCACTCAACGAGAGTGGACCAATCTAGCTGGATGGGCTCACCGAAGCGACTGACCCAACCTGCCGCTTGATATCGGCGAATCCCTAAAACAGAAACCTGCCCGCGTAATGCGATCTCCTCTGCGTTGGTATTGATCGAAATGTCGTCACTAGGCAACGGAGTCGCTTCATTCAAAAGGACTCCCGCGATCTTTAAGCCGCGAGTACGGGCTGCCTCGATAGTCAGCAATGAGTGATTGATCGTCCCCAGCCCCAGCCTCGCTACGATCAATAGCGGAAACTGAAACTGAATCGCCAGATCGGCCATAGTTTCCAGTTCAGTCAAAGGACAGAGCAATCCCCCCGCGCCTTCAACGACAAGCAAATCGCACAGTGGTCGCCACAGGTCGAAGCCGTTTTGTAATTCATTGAAATTAACAGACCGTCTTTCTTGCCGAGCAGCCAGCGGCGGCGCTAGCGGTGCATCAAATCGTTGCGGTGAGATTTGATCCTCACTGACATCGCCCCCCAGCGCCTGTCGTAGTTCCTCTACATCTTCCCATACTGAGCGACCGTTTGATTCGATCCTGACGCCGCTACAGACGGGCTTGTAAGCACCGACGCGATGTCCCTGCATTCGCAGGCCGCGAACGATGTCACATGCAACGTAAGTCTTCCCAACTCCAGTGTCTGTCCCAGTGACGAAGAAACCTCGCATCCCAATTCCTCTCACATCGACGACTTTTCAAAGTTGCCGGGACCAACATTCGCAAACTAGGCGAGCGATTCGATATTCTCCGCGACCAATACTTCGCCGCTGATTCTGGGCTCACCACCCATGGATACAAAATACCGAACAATCACACAAAGGCCCATGACGCATGACAACTTCGCTACACGAACTGCTGGATTCACAAGACCCCAATTTGTTTCACCTGCAAACATCCGGGGCTGGACCAATCGGGCGATTGCCAATTACAGAGCAAATGCTGTTGGACTCTCCGTCGGGTGATTTGTTCGGCATGACTCAGAATGCAGGCATGGGTTGGGACGCCTCACAGCTTGCGCGACCTCAGTACTTGATCCTGAGCACTCAGGGTGGAATTCGAGACGAAAACGGCAAGCCGATTGCGCTCGGCTATCACACGGGCCATTGGGAGGTCGGCCTGCTCATGCGAGCGGCCGCCGAAGAATTCAATCGGCTTGAAAAGTTGCCATTTGCGGCGTACGTCAGCGACCCTTGCGACGGGCGAACGCAGGGGACAGTCGGAATGATGGATAGCCTCGCGTATCGAAATGACGCGGCGATGGTTCTGCGTCGCTTGATCCGTTCGCTTCCCACGCGCAAAGGAATCCTGGGCATCGCGACCTGCGATAAAGGGATGCCCGCGATGATGATGGCGGTCGCATCGCAACACAATTTGCCCGGCATCATCGTCCCGGGTGGCGTGACTTTGCCGACAAAAGGTGCTGAAGATGCCGGAAAGGTGCAGTCGCTCGGAGCACGTTACGCACATGGCGAAGTGAGTCTGGAATACGCGCAAGACATGGGTTGTCGAGCTTGCGGCAGTCCCGGTGGAGGCTGTCAGTTCCTCGGCACAGCCGCCACGTCGCAGGTTGTCGCGGAAGCGCTCGGCATGACCTTGCCACACACAGCCTTGATGCCTTCCGGCCAACCGATTTGGCTCGACGCAGCACGCCGTTCGGCCAAGGCTCTCGTTGCGATGGAAGCTGCTGGACTCACCATGAAGAGTGTATTGACGGAAGACTCTCTCCACAACGCGATGGTCGTCCATGCGGCGTGCGGTGGTTCGACGAATTTGCTGCTACATATTCCAGCCATCGCGTTTTCGGCTGGCCTCAAGCGCCCCGTCGGCAGCGACTGGATTCATATCAATCGACAAGTGCCGCGACTGGTCGATGTCTTGCCCAATGGCCCTAAGGGGCATCCGACCGTTCAATTCTTTTTGGCTGGTGGTGTCCCCGAAGTGATGTTGCACCTCCGCAAGCTTGGCCTCCTCAAACTCAACGCGCTCACGGCCACAGGACGGCCACTCAGCGAGATTCTGGATTGGTGGGAGACATCCGAACGTCGCAAACAACTTCGAGCGTTGCTGCTGGAGAAGGACAACATCCAGCCTGACGACGTCATTATGTCGCCAGAACAGGCTCGGTCACGAGGACTCACCAGCACCGTCACATTTCCAATCGGCAACATCGCGCCGGAAGGGTCGGTCATTAAGAGCACAGCGATTGATCCGAGCGTTGTTGATCCTGATGGCGTCTATCGAAAACTCGGCCCAGCGAAAGTCTTCACCTCCGAACGTGAAGCGATTGCCGCAGTCAAAGGTCGAGGCTCAAAGACCGTCGTTGCAGGCGACGTCATTGTGTTGATGTGCCGAGGCCCTCTCGGTGCCGGCATGGAAGAAACATTCCAACTCACGTCGGCACTCAAGTTCCTGTCGTTTGGCAAACAAATCGCATTGATTACTGACGCACGATTCTCCGGTGTTTCCACGGGAGCGTGCATTGGTCACGTCGGCCCTGAAGCACTCGCTGGCGGCCCCGTTGGAAAACTCCGAGATGGTGATCTGATTGAAATCATCATCGATCGAAATAATCTCATCGGCTCACTGAACTTCGTTGGTGAGCAGTCAACGACAGACGCCAGCATTCGCCGTTTTACAGCAGACGAAGGATCGCAAATCCTTGCGAAGCGAGAACCATCCTTGACGTTGGCTGCAGACCCCAACCTGCCCGACGACACTCGTTGGTGGGCCTTGCTTCAACAACTCGGCGGCGGCACTTGGGGCGGATGTGTCTACGACGTCGATGCGTTGGCGAAGGCACTTCAGCGGTGATTTAGCAAAGAGCCTAGAAGGCAACGCATCGTTGCTATGGCTTGAGGCGATTTCAAAACTAACCCGAAGCGTGAGTTTAGAAGTTGCGCTATTGGACACGGAAGACACGGATTTCACG
>CAIJTL010001356.1 GCA_903823545.1 uncultured Planctomycetaceae bacterium | reverse complement strand
TGGCGGCGAAATCGGCGGGTAGATCGCTCGCGGTCCCGGCCAGTTTCAAGAGATTCAGCAACGTGGGTGAGGACTCGTTCGCGCCTGGCGCGGGCTTTTCCGTGGCCGTCTTGACCTCAATCTCCACATGAGCCCCTTCCGGCAACTTGGTCGGACCATCCAATACGATGGCATCGCCGTGGACTATTCCTTCCAGCAGCATGGCATTTCTCCTGGGTTCCGTGAGCGCGACTCGTTTGGGAGATCTTACTCGAAATTTGGCGGGGTGAGGATTCCACTGTGGAGTAGGATCGGCTCACGTTGGCAGCGGGCATTGTGGAAACATTCAAAGGTCAGTGAGAGCCGCACCAACTCCACCACTCGACTTTGCACACAACTTGCTTCAATGGCGAGGTGTACCACCTGCGTCGGGCCGTGTCGTCGGGAACCCGAATTGACTACGGAGAAACTCAAGCGTCGGTCCGTGCCGTAGCTTGCAGACCACGTTCTGGTTCGCGAATGCGCTAGCAAATGTCTTGGCTTCGCCAACTGGAACCGTCTTCAGCCAGTCCACTCCTACGACACGCTCGCCGTGATTGTCCGCCTTGCCACGGATGTCCGGAGCAATCGCCGCCAGCGAGCGACCGTCTGTGAGTTTGAACTCGTCCGCGGGAACCGACTCGGAACGGACGGTGCCTACACCGAGATATCCGGCTTTCTTCTGGTAGACAACCAAGGTGTCACCAACTTTCAAATGTCGAAGCGGTTGGTAGTACTTCGGCGCGCCGCCTGCGGTGATGAATCCGTATTGCCGACGAATCTCCCAGTCGCGATCAATCGTATGATTGACGTACCAGATGCCAGACCACGGTGCTTGCTCTCGATGCACCGCGCGCTCTTGCGTCTCAACGGGATCGGCGAGCCATGCGCGGACTAGCATTTCTTGGCCAGCCACCTTGTACACCGAAAAGAAGACCGCATTGATGTCGATATCGTGCTCGTCTTGCAGGTAGCGAATGATTCTCTCGGAGGAATCGTCCAACTCGGCCGCGACGATAATCATGCGATGCGACTTGCAAGCCCCTTCCGGAAGGTCGAAATCGAACTTCTCAAGGAACGCTTCCGCCAACGATTTGCCCGTACGCCGTCGAATGATCTCATCAATTTCTCTCGGGGATCGCTCCCGAATCCACGAAGCATAATCCAGCACTTGGGCCACGACTTCGCGCGGAGTGCGATCACGTTTCAGTTCGGCGATCACGAGTTGCCCGTCGGCATCCATCGCCAGAATATCGAGCGGACCACCGGTCGTCCGCGTTTGACGGTCGATGAGTAGAAACTCCTCACCCAACAGCGACAGGTCAGCGGCAATCCAATCTTCAAGCCGCTTTTCGGAATCCAAGACGACGCGATCCTGCTCGACAAGATGGCCACCATCGACAAACCAAACGGATGTGTTGAAAGCCATTTCAAATTCGCCGGCAAAGAGGTCGGTGTTACGGCATTCTGAAAATGCCGTTTCGGACAACGCACGACATTACGATATCCCGAACGTCGCGATTCACAACCTCGTTTGTCGCTCAATTCACGGCGTTTATAACTCGCTTTCAGCGCATCGCGGTTCGCGATATGACCATGCCAAATTGCGGTCGGAAACCGGCCATAACACTGCGAGTTCGTCAGCACGGACATCTTGATTGGAGTTGCCATGTCGAACCAGCCACCTGATCGTCGCGAGTTCCTGTCGAGTGTCGGCTTGCTACCGCTTTTCGGCTCAGCCGGTCTGGCTGTTGGTGGCGACGAATCGTAGTTGATTCCCGATGCCGCTCGCGCCTTGCAATCGTCGGTGGCCGATTTGGGA
>CAIJTL010001355.1 GCA_903823545.1 uncultured Planctomycetaceae bacterium | reverse complement strand
TTGTTGATGATCGCTGGCATCATGATTCAAAAAGACTTCTGGCTGGCGACAGTAACGTTACTTCCATTGCCAATTATCAGTTGGCTCATTCATGTCGTGCGAGAAAAGTTGCGAACGGGTTTTATCATCGGCAGCCGAGCATGGGCCGAGATGACGAACGTGCTAGCCGATACAATTCCTGGCATCCGGGTTGTTAAGGCGTTCGCACAAGAACAACGCGAGATTGACCGCTTTCAGGCTCGAAATGACAATGTTGTTAGAGCCAACAATCATGTCAATAAGTTGTGGTCGCAGTTCAGTCCGATGGTCGTCTTGTTGACTGATCTCGGCATCATGTTGATTTGGTCGTTCGGCGTTTGGGAAGTCATCCATCACGGACTGACGGTTGGACGCCTTTCGCTATTCATCGCATTGATCACAAAGTTTTACGGTCGCATTGAAGCCGTGAGTCGGCTTGTTGAACCGACACAGCGTGCAGCAAATAGTGCTCACCGTATCTTCGAGATTCTTGATCGAGTGCCGAGTATTGCGAATCCACCAAATCCTGTTCGACCTGGTCGAGTGCGTGGTGAGGTCGAGTTTCGTGATGTGCAATTTCGTTACGGAACTCGTCCGATCCTCAAGGGCGTTACCCTCCATATTCAGCCGGGCGAGATGATCGGCCTCGTTGGTCCCAGCGGTGCCGGTAAGACGACATTGATCAATTTGGTCTGCCGCTTTCATGACGTTTCGGAGGGCGCGATCCTTATTGACGGCACCGATGTGCGGCAGTTCGCACTCGAAGACTACCGTCGCAATATCGGTATCGTGCTTCAGGAGCCTTTTCTTTTTTACGGGACGATAGCCGACAACATTGCTTACGGTCGTCCGGATGCAACTCGCGAAGAAATCATTTCAGCGGCGAAGGCGGCTCGAGCCCATGAATTTATCCTGCGTCAACCGGATGGATACGACTCATTCGTAGGCGAGCGTGGAATGTCACTCTCCGGCGGCGAACGTCAGCGAATTAGCATCGCTCGTGCCCTGCTCATCGACCCACGGATTTTGATCCTCGATGAAGCGACCTCTGCTGTGGACACCGAAACTGAACGTGAAATTCAACTCGCACTTGAGAATCTCACGCGCGGTCGTACCACGATTGCGATTGCGCACCGCCTAAGCACTCTTCGCCGAGCTGATCGCCTCGTCGTTCTTGAGCAAGGCCGAATCACCGACATCGGCCCCCATGATGAGCTCCTCGCTCGCGGTGGCACATACGCCCGGCTCCACCAAGCTCAACTCGACATGGCACACGGCGATGTGGGTGAAGCCGCATCGCATCCGGCAATTTGACGCTTTACCGCTCTGGCTAGAGTACCCGATTTATCCAATGAAATAAGCGTCCAAGTCACGAGTGCTAAAAAAAACGATGTTGCCCGTCTAAAGTCGTCGGTCAGTTTGTCTTGAGGAACTCTGATCATTATCGCTCCGTCTCCGGTTGCCTCGTTATGATTTTCTTTTCGACGTCATGGACTGGCGGAAGAATCCGAATCACCACGAAAGACAACCCAATCATTGCCGTCGCGCGATAAGGTCATCACAAAGTCTCAGATACACGCAGCCATATTCCGAGTAGACAGAAGAAGCGATTCCGCAAATCTCACGACTAAGACCGGATTTGACTGACGGAAACACATTGGACAGCGAATTCTAGGAACGATATTCACGACTCCGTTCTGTCTTACCGAGCCAATCGAAAGACCAACCATGTCGATAGCCTCTGCCCCTGAACGCTCGCAGGCT
>CAIJTL010001354.1 GCA_903823545.1 uncultured Planctomycetaceae bacterium | reverse complement strand
GATCGAGGAGTGTTTGAAAGTTGCGATGGAACTCACATAGATCGGGCTGTTCGCCAGTGTCCACGCTTCTTGGAAGACTTAGGCGAACCGTCTGATGAACTACGATATTGTCTGAGTTTCATTTTTAGAGCCACGGGGGCTGATCATGACCGAACAACTTTCTGATGACGACATCGTTCGATTCGCCAAACAACTTTACGAATCCGAGCTTCGTGAATCTCTGGAGGCAGAGCATCGCGACGAATTCGTCACAATCGAACCGGTGTCGCGGACTTATTATCTCGGCAGCACATTCAGCGAAGCGGTTCAAAAGGCCAAGCGAGCTTGTCCTGGATTGATGTCTTATACATTGCGAATCGGACATCGAACGGCGCTTCATCTCGGGAGGATCGAACAATGAAAGGCCTCGTCGATTCTCGTGGCCGAGCGATCGTTACTTTGAGCATTCGCTCGGCTGCGGATAGCTCTGAAACGCCGCTGAGTGCCTGGATCGACACGGCCTTTACCGGTGATTTTGTTTTGCCACGCACCGAAATCGAACGGCTTGGCCTGACGCGTTCCACACTGACCAGCGTGGTTTTAGGTGACGGTCAGGAATCTCAACGGCCAGCTTTCACCGCCTGGATCATGTGGTTCGGCGAGCTTCGCGAAGTTGAGGTCGTGGCCAGCGATGTGGAGACCGCTCTCCTGGGTGTCACAATGATGTTGGGACATCGGCTTGTCGTTGACTACCGCTCGCTGCGACTTTCTCTTGAGTAAAGTGGTTTTCAAAAAAACATGAAACAATTAATCGCCATCGTGATCGCGTTCGTCTCCTCAACGGCTCTTGCCGACGACAAAACCACGGTCAACTACAACGATCACATCAAGCCGATCTTTCGGCAGCATTGCGCGAAGTGTCATGGAGACGATCAGCAAAAGGCGGGCTTAAATCTTCAATCCTTTGAGTCGACTCTCAAAGGTGGCAGCGGGGGTAAAGCGGTCGTCGCGGGGCGAGCCAGCGCGAGCCTCCTGTATCAAGCGATTACCAACGCGGACGCCGAAGCGCGGATGCCGCCCAATCAACCGCCGCTTCCGGACGCTCAAGTGAAGTTGATCCTCGCATGGATCACGGACGGGCTGCGCGAATCGGCAACAAGCAAGTCGCTCGCGGTCAATCGCGACCTCTCGTTCAAGCCAACGGTGAGTGCGATGACCAAGCCCGACGGGCCACCTCCGATGCCACAGAAGTGGCCGACCGTGACGCTGCCCGAACTCAAACACAAGTTGCCGATCGTCGCGATGGACGCGAGTCCGTGGGCTCCACTCGTTGCCGTCGCCGGGCAAGACCACGTTCGATTGCTCGACATCGCAACCCAAAAGGAACTCGGCGTTCTACCGTTCCCCGAAGGAGTCCCGCACGTCATTCGCTTTAGCCGCGATGGTGCGGTGTTGCTGGTCGCGGGAGGCAAGCCGGTGCAGTCGGGGAAGGCGGTGTTGTTTGATGTCCGTTCGGGCAAACGGCTGGCGGAGTTCGGCGATGAACTCGACGCGGTCCTTGCGGCGGACCTCAGTCCCGATCAGCAGTTGGTCGCGATCGGCGGATCGGGCAAAGTCGTGAAGGTCTATGGAACGAGCGACGGCCTGTTGAAGTACAAGCTGACTCGCCACACCGATTGGATCACAGCCATCGGCTTTAGCCCCGACGGCAATAAGTTGGCAACGGCGGATCGCTCCGGCGGTTTGCATCTGTGGGAACCGAAAACCGGCGGCATCCTACTGACGCTCGCCGAACACAAAGCTTCGATCCCATCGCTGCACTGGCGCAACGACAGTCGAGTCCTCGCGACCGCAGGAGAAGACGGCCTGCTTATTTGGTGGGACACCGTCGATGGCTGGCCCGCGATCTCGAAACCGAACGCGCATCCGCCGAAGCGTGCTGAAGGCGTTTACGGCAAACTCAGAAACGGCATCCTCGGCACTTCGTTCGATCAGAGCGGCAATCTCCTGACCTCCGGCCGTGATCGAGTCGTTCGCCTTTGGGCAGCCGACGGGCAGACCACAAAATCGTTTGAGGTCTCCGATGCTGTCCCCGTCACGACGTGCATCAG
>CAIJTL010001353.1 GCA_903823545.1 uncultured Planctomycetaceae bacterium | reverse complement strand
TTTCTTGCGTAGGAATCAATAAGAATACCACTCTCAAATTCACCATTCACAATGGCGTTCAATTTGGCACCTCGAATTTCGAATTTCGGCCAATCTTCGTTTGAATGACACCAACGAATCACTGGATCTTTTAAAGTCTCTATTCAAGGATCAGGCGTAATGCGAACAGTCTCTGGAGCCCTGTTGATTCTTGCGGGAGAGCAGGCATTTTCGCATGCGCATCTCATTCCGTTTCCGCATCAACTCTATGCTCAAACTATTTTGATTCCATTTTCACTGATCTCAACATTGGTTGGTATCGCTTTTCTAGTCATTGGTTGGTTAAGCGAACGGAAACAGTCATGAGCCGACGCAATAAATCAACCCGAAAAGCAAAATCACCCAGCCATCAATTCGTTGACGCAGGAACAACGCCCGTCAAGAACGATACTTGGTTTTTTATAACATGCGGGCTGATCATCTTCGCTGCAGGACTCTTATGCTGGCGGGCCTCCAACTCAGAAATTAGACGTGCCGAACTTGCCTTGAGTCGCAGCGAATTCCACGAAGCACTAACGCTGGCTGATGTCGCCTTACGTTCCGAACCGACTTCGTCGCGTGGGCTTGTTGTGGCGGGGTTGGCTTGCGTCGCTCTCAAAAATCCAACTGCGGCTTACCAGTATTTGACGAGAGTTTCGAACAGCGATCGGACCTTGCTTGGTATTGCACAGCGCCAATTGGGTGAGATCGCGTTTGCTGCGGGAAGAGTATCGGAAGCTGAGACATGGCTCCGAAAAGCACGAGAGGCGGCTCCGGACGATCCAATAGCGCTCGATCAACTCATCTATTTATTGACTCTTGAAGGACGAACATGGGAGGCTCGTAACCTAATCTTCGAACAGTTTCGAGCGGGCAGAGTCAATTCAAACTACGTAACCCTGATTAGCAATCGCAAATCAAGCTTGGCAAATGCTAAAGACTTTGCCAAACGCTGCCTAAGTGTGGTTCCCAATGACCTCCTTCCAAATCTCCCAGTGGCGATCGACGCATGGCAGGATAATCAACATGAAAAGGTTATCGAGCTTACAGAGGCGATTTTACGGAAACACCCTGGGGCGATTGATGCCGCGTCTCTACTTTTCAATGTGCTTGTTGAGACAGGGGATTTCGACAAGGCTGAGCGAGTTCATGCTCGCCTTCCAGTCACGTCAGAAGTTCGCCCTGACGTTTGGGTCGGTCGTGGGATTTTGGAGGAAAAGCGAGGGCAACTTAAATCCGCCGTACGTTGTTTTGGCGAAGCTTTAAGACGAGATCCAAATGTCACACGAGCCAATCTTCATCTCGCTCAGTCGCTGACACAGCTAGACTTGCCTGAAATCGCGGCTCCCTTCGCGGATCGTGCAAATCGGCTTGCGAAACTTCAACCACAGCTCGCCGTGAATCTCAGCGAACTCGACTTGGGAAAGATTCGGTCGATCGTTGAACAGTTGGAGTCTCTCGGACGTGACTGGGAGGCCGCGGCTTGGTGCCGTTTGATACTTTTAGAAACAGGCGCTATGCCCGATTGGGCCAGAGTAACCGAACACCGTTTACACCAAGCTCTATCCGCATCGAACACGTTCACGACCGACGCCAAAAACCCGATACTCAATTTGGATTTGTCGCAATTTCCACTGCCAAACCAAAACAAGAAAGTTGTCGAGCCGTCAAAATCAGTGGTCCCCGCAATCGACCTTAGCCGCTCGGCAACTTTTCGCGATGACGCCGTCAACTGTGGGTTAAGTTTTACGTATCGCAATGGTGCTTCATCTGGCGACATAGAAACTATGTACGAGATGAATGGCGGAGGTGTCGCTGTCCTGGATTACGACGGTGACCACTGGCCAGATCTCTTTTTCACACAAGGTGGATTGTTGCCACCAAACTTATCTGACGGTTCTAGATGCGACCAATTATTTCGTAATGTCAGCACTCGTGCGGCGACATCGAGCGTGCATGCAACGAAATGCTTTCTCAACGTGAGCACAGAGGTAGGAATCAACGACGTCGGCTACGGCCAAGGTGTAACGGTTGGTGATTTTGACAATGACGGATTTCCCGACTTGTATGTGGGAAATATTGGCTCAAACCAGCTCTATCGCAACAACGGCGATGGGACGTTTTCTGACTTCACATCTAAGTCTGGAACGCAAGCAGGTGGGTGGACTTCTAGCTGCGTCTTTGCGGATCTGAACCAAGATGGCCTTCCCGATTTGTATGTCGTTACTTACCTAGAAGGAGAAGATCTCGCCCAACGCATCTGCAACAAACAGAAACATCCGCGATGCGCTCCTTTAGATTTTCAGGCTCAGCAAGATCGCTTGTACTTGAATCTTGGAGATGGCCAATTTCGAGATGTGACCGAGACCAGTGGTGTTGTTGCACCAGACGGTCGTGGACTTGGGGTGGTTGCCGCAAATTTTGATGGATCACACCGCCT
This sequence comes from uncultured Planctomycetaceae bacterium, assembly GCA_903823545.1. Lineage (GTDB taxonomy): Bacteria > Planctomycetota > Planctomycetia > Planctomycetales > Planctomycetaceae > SXKJ01. Next base: position 149 of record CAIJTL010001353.1, on the reverse strand, counting down.
GAGCCTATTTGTTGGCAACGACATGTCCGCGAATTTCTACTTCCGAAACCAGACAAGAAACCAGGATTCGATCGCATTTCAAGAACAAGCTTTGCTGGCGGGACTTGCATTTGACGATCAAGGTGCCGCGAAAGCCTGCATGGGAATTG
>CAIJTL010001352.1 GCA_903823545.1 uncultured Planctomycetaceae bacterium | reverse complement strand
GCTTTCGTCAGTCGATTGAGAAGGCAAAGTCGAGCTTTTTCCAAATCTTCGAGCAGTGGTGCCGCTAGTTCGCCTCGCGGTCCAGCGGACTTTTGCTTCAAGTAACTCTGGCGTTGATCGAGCGCCGCGATGATCACGTCGCGGTCTTTCTCAAAAAAAGCGATTCCAAGCAGGCGATAGTGATTTGGTGGTTGTTCCTCGGGAGGAATTCCGAGCCACTTGTGATAGGCATTGAATTCGGCCATTTAATGTTCTCACTCTCAAGTCTCATTCGCGCAGGTCGTCTATTCGTCTTTCAGCGATCCGCGCATGCGTTTGGTATCTGATCGTTGCCGCTTTTCGTTGAGTCGCCGCACTTTGGAACCTTTTGTTGGTTTCGTTGGACGTCGACGTTTGGGTGGAGTCGCGACTTCGGCCAGCATGTTACCGAGTTGTTCGAGGCAACCGACTCGGTTGAGCAACTGGCTGCGAGATTTCTCACAGGCAAGCATCAGAGAACCGTCATTCAGCAGTCGCGAAGCAAAGCGAACGACAAAGCGCTGCCGAACGTCATCCGGCAAACTCGGTGATTCCTTGATCCGCCAGCGGAGCGCCACTTTCGAGTTCACCTTGTTGACGTTTTGGCCGCCGGGACCGGAACTGCGGGAATGCTCAAACTCAAACTCTTCATGGGGAATCTGAATACGCGGTGAGACAATCAGAGTGTCTCGCGGCGGAGGAGGCGAATCATCTGCGGCGGAGGCGACTTTCGATTTAGGGGTCGTCATGAAATCTCGTTCGTGTGGATGATGTTGCCGGGCGGGCCTACACTGCCGCGAGAAAACCGTAGCACAGGCGGCCCTCCTGTGATTTCAGTCAAAGTCATCTGTAACTAGCACGATGCGCCAACGAGTGGTCAGCTTTTTGTGCGTTGTGCCACTCGCTGGCGCGTCGTGCTAGTTTTGAAAAACACACAATCAAAATGACTCAGGAGATATCCCATGAGCTTGCCTCGCATGGTGCGATTGCGGCAAACGTTTGAAGCAACTCGCGTGAACGATATTCCGAGCGAGGTTGAGCGGCAACTCGCGACGTTGAATCTTGGTCAGCAAGTCAAGCCGGGGCAAACTGTCGCGATCACGGCCGGAAGTCGTGGGATCGCCAACATTGCCATCATCATCAAGGCGGCATGCGATCATGTGCGACGAATCGGCGGCAAGCCGATCATCGTCCCTGCCATGGGAAGTCACGGTGGCGGTACGGCAGAAGGACAACGGCAAATCATCGAAGGTTACGGAGTGACCGAAGCGTTCACAGGCGCAGAAATCCGAGCGTCGATGGAAACTGTCATTGTCGACACGACGCCGCAAGGGATTCCGGTTCACTTCGACAAGCACGCCTTCGGTTGCGATCACGTCTTGGTGGTCGGACGGATTAAGCCGCATACCGGCTTCGTTGGTCCGGTCGAGTCTGGTTTGCACAAGATGATGCTCATCGGCTTAGGCAAGCACGAAGGAGCGAAGATCTATCACCGAGCGATTCTCGACTACAGCTTCCTGGAGATCATTCGAGCGGTTGCTGATGTTGTCTTAAAGAAGTGCAGGGTGATTGGTGGACTCGGCATTGTTGAGAATGCATACGACGAAACAGGACTGATTGCGGCAGTCGCACCGAATGACTTCTTCACGCGAGAATCAGAACTGCTGACGCTTGCGAAGAAATGGCTGCCGAGATTGCCGTTCGCGAACACGCAATTGCTGATCATCGACGAGATTGGGAAGAACATCAGCGGCACCGGCATGGATACGAACGTCATCGGTCGCAAATACAACGACCACGCCGCGACTGCGAATGATGATGTTTCGGTCAAACGGATCTTTGTGCGAGGCCTCACGGAAGCTACCCACGGTAATGCCACCGGCATCGGGATCGCGGAGTTCACGAATACTCGCACGATCAATCAGGTTGATCGGCGAATCACCGCCATTAATTGTTTGACCGGAGGACACCCGACCGCGGCGATGCTACCGATTGCGTTCGATACCGATCGCGACGTCATCCAAGCGGCACTCCCGACACTCGGACTCGTCGAACCGACAAATGCGAAAGTTGTGCAAATCGCAAACACATTGCACCTCGGAGAAGTGCTCGTCAGCGAGGCCTATATTCCGGAAATTGCTCAGCGACCAGACTTGGCGATCATCGACGGCCCCTTTGAAATGCCGTTCGATGCGGATGGAAATCTGCGGCCCGTAGAAGCGTGATCGCAGTTACTGAGTGCCACTCATTGCCCAATTGGAGGCGACAAGCGCGATCGCATCACAAGATGCGATCGCGCTTTTTCTACAGAATCGCTTCGATGACGTTACCGCGACTAATTGGGAACGGACGCCCTTCGGTGTCGTGCATCTCGGTGTCTGGTGAGTAGCCCAAGCAGTGGTACATCGTGGCAAGCATGTCCGCCGGGGTGATGCGTCCTTCGATTGGGAATGCCGCGTCTTTGTCGGAAGCTCCGTAAACCGTGCCTCCTCGAATGCCGCCACCAGCCATCGCAATCGAGAAGCAGCTTCCCCAGTGATCGCGACCCGCGTTGCCATTGATCTTCGGTGTGTGACCGAACTCTCCCAGCCAAACAACGAGGGTTTCGTCCAATAACCCGCGTTGCGAGAGATCTTCTAGCAAAGCTGAATAACACTGATCCATGATCGGCATCAGCAATGACTCCAACGCCTTTGCATGAGTCGCATGAGTGTCCCATCCACCTTGATTCGGCTGGTCTTTGATCCGCGTCCAATTGATGCGAACAATGGATGCCCCCGATTCAACCAACCGACGAGCGAGCAACACACTTTGAGCGTATCGGGATCGACCGTAACGATCGCGAACCGCATCCGGTTCTTGCGACAGATCGAACGCGCGCCGTCCGGACGTGCCGCTCAGTAATCCGATGGCTTGCTGAGCATCATCACTGAAACGCTGCACGCCGTCTCCTTGGATAGCTCCGTCTAAATGACGATTAACTTGTTCAAGCAAGCTGCGTCGAGCATCGAAGCGCAAAGGGCTGATCTCATTCGGAAATGAAAGATCGGGAACTCGGAATGACGTTGTGTTTGGATCGCAGTGAATTAACCACGGATCGTATTTTCGACCGAGAAACCCACCGTCTTGGCCTGGCCATGGAAAATTGCCGTCGTTCCAAATGTGCTCCGGCAACACGACTGACGGCGGCATGCCATTGCGCGATGGTCGCAAAGTTCGCACGATCGAATCGGCACACGGCCACAAGTTTGGTGCTTTTGCCGTGACGCTTTCTGCATTGACCGGGATGTGTGGCACGCCGGTCAACATTTGATAG
>CAIJTL010001351.1 GCA_903823545.1 uncultured Planctomycetaceae bacterium | reverse complement strand
ATTCGGTTGACGACGAATGCCTTGCGAGCCGCCGCCGCCGCACTCGGTCGCTGAAACCAAAAGCCGATGAGCAAATAACTGCAAAGACCAACCGCCTCCCAAAACATGAACAGGGTCAGGTAGTTCTTGGCCAACACCAACATGCACATCGAAAACACGAACAACGCAAACGCAGCAAAAAACCGAGGATATCCCGGGTCTCCGTGCATGTAACCGCTCGCATAAATCGACACCAAAAAGCTGACGAACGTCACCGTGAGCAGCATCAGCGCAGTCATAGCGTCGACTTGCACATCAACTCGAACAGCGAGATTATCGGTGATGGACCACTCGAAGCCCGGCGCGGCCAACTGTGGCTTTACCGCAGCGTGGCTTTCGCCGTGATTCGCGTCGGTTATGGCTTTCGAGTCATCATGCTGAGCGACAAATTCCTTCATCGTCAGTAATGTTGAATCTGGTTTCAGTGATTCCGGCGACGCTAAGAACATCACATTCAGGAACCCAGCGACTGCGGTTGAAACCGCCAGCGCAGCAACACACGGAATGTGACTTCGTCCTCGCAGCAGCGCCTTGCCGAACAAGGCGATGAAGAGGCTCGCGATCAGCGGTGCTCCAGGAATCAGCCAGAGCAAGGCCGGCGTGAGTTCAGACACGATGGGAGGTCTCCTCGATATGGTTCAAACCGGAGGCATCTTGACCAAGTTTGGTCGGCGACCGGCAGGCGTGAGATGCGGGAACTCTTGAGCGGGAACAGCGGCCGGAACAGCGGGTTCTTCTTCATGGGAAGACTCGATGTCTGCCTCTCCCAAATGGCTCCAGAAATTAATGTCGAGCGATTTAGTCCGGTGATACAAAGTCAGAATCAACGCCAACGCGATTCCCGCCTCACAGGCAGCAACCGTCAAAATGAACGCAGTGAAGGCTTGCCCCTGAAAGTTCTGATGAAAGTTTGAAAACGCCACGAGATTCAACGAAACCCCGTGCAACATCAACTCGGCAGACAACATCATCGTGATGAGGTTTCGCCGAGTCATAAACCCGATGATTCCTAATACAAAAAGGATGCTGCCAACGACGAGATAGTTCGTCAGGACCACCATTCCGAAAGCTCCCACAATTTTGTCACCCTAGGTAGCCATCACACTTCACGTGATGAACTGACTGTCGCGCGACTCAATTCTCACCAAAACTATCCACAATCAAATCAAACTGACGCTCGGCTCGTCACGCGGAGCGTGACCGCCACGTAAAACACCACTCTACAACTTCCCGCTCGACCGCTTCGGCGCGATAATGATGGCCCCGATTGAAGCAACCAACAACAACGTGCCGGCCAACTCAACGGCAAACAAGTAATCACCAAACAGCGACCGACCAAGCCCTCGCATCGTTCCGAAGGTTTCAGGAGTTGAAGTGCTGGTCGATTGCGGCGGCTTCACCTCATCGACGGGAACAGACGGCGCTGGCATGACGCCCCCGCTCGTTTCGCTCCGAACCACCACTGGCTGCTGCGCCGGTTTTACATCTGCCGCCACTTCTACCTTTTTCGGAGCCAAGGAGACGAACCCTGTCACGGGCTCTCCGCTGTCTGCGGATTTATCAGCCACAGCTCGCGGCGGAGCAATTGCAAAGAGCAATGCTCCAAGCAGCACGAATCCAGTGAAGGCAATAACCCCCGACCGCCTCGCATTCTGATCGTAGTTTGTCTTTCCCGCTTGTTGAGCCAACATCAACACAAACAAGAAGGTCACAATGATCGCCCCAGCGTAAACAATGACGGTCGCCGACGCCAAAAACGGAGCCGATTGCAGCAAGAACAAACCGCAAACACTCAACGTGACTAAGGCAAACCACAACGCCGAATAAGCGGGGTTTCGATTCGTGAGCATCAACACTGCCGAGACGACCGCCACGCCAGAAAACAAACAGAACAGCGTGTCTTGAATCCACACGCCAGTCGGCCTCAACATCGTGCCGCCAAGCAACCCGATTGCGGCCACCCCGATGAGCGAGCCAATCAATCTTGATCGACGCTCACCCTTTGGCATCAACAAACTGATTGCCAAAGCACCCAAAACCATCGGCAGAGCAAGCTGCCAATGTGCCGTCAGCCACTGCACGCTGTTGTTCATAATCTCAATGAAGTCTTTCGTCTGGCGACGAGAATGGTTTTCTGACCGAAAAATCGCCGTGAATTTTCGCAGACCGCGATGCGAAAAAAGTAGCTGATTGTCCGTAAAACTTCAGCCATCTGGCCGTATGAAGGGGGGTACTGTAGCCCCCACTTCTCGCGATGGGAATGAACCCACAACTCACTTTCCAGCAAGTCGAAAGCCACCGGCTTTCAGCCATTTTTCACTCGAATGGAGTGGTTCAAATTGGCCCGTAACTCAACCTATCGAGCGAGACAGCGAAGAAATAGAGGCCTCAATTCATCACAAAAGCCTTTCAAGAATTCGGAAATTCTTTTGCGACTAATTTTTCAAAGTAAAGTCGACGGCTATCAGGCCATACTGATGATTGAGTGAGCCAGGAACGATATCTTGCCGCGATCATTACGCCTCATCGCCAAAGCTCCCTGAATCGCAAACTCATGCTGAAACCATCTCGTTTACGTTTTGCCCTAGCCAATTTCCACCACCTAGCGACTTTGGCGTGGATAACCTCTGCGTTCGCCGCTCAATCGTTCGAGTTTGCTCGAGCCGCTGAACCGCAATCCATGAAACCAGACGAAATCGGCTTTCGCGACGTCATCTCGCCTTTCTTGAAAACTCACTGCCTGAAATGTCATGGGCCGGAAAAGAAAGAGGGGCAACTTAGAGTTGATCAGCAACTCAAGAACGAGTTCCTCGATCCGACGTCGAAGGAAAAATGGGGCGAAGTCATCAACGTGCTCAACAGCCACGAGATGCCTCCCGAAGGAGAACCGCAGCCGAAGCCCGATGAGGTCGCTCGCGTGGTGGATTGGATCACTGAGCAGATGACTCAGGCCGAACTCATCCGCCGCGACGGGGTGATCGTGCTGCGGCGGCTAAATCGCGACGAATACCGCAACACGATCCGCGATTTGATCGGCGTCGATTTCGATGTCTCCGGCTTCCCGCAAGACCCGCCGGCTGGCGGCTTTGACAACAACGGTAAAGCGTTAACGCTTTCGCCGCTGCACACCGAGCTGTATCTCGAAGCAGCCCGGAAGATTCTGGACCGAGCGCTCGTCGAGGGGGATCGCCCCCCAGCAATCAAATGGCGGTTCGAGCCGGAGACCGGCGATTCCGATTCAAATCGGGTGAAGTACGACGGCAATAATGCGATCGTCAACGGCGGTCGCAATCCGGTGAAAGACGGTTTCAAAGTGTTGCATCACGACTCGTGGGACAAGCATCTCAACGCCCGCGATTTCAAGGTGAAGCACGAAGGGGAGTTCATCGTCCGCATCCGCGCGGCCGGTCGAGTCCCGACGCGAGAAGAAGTCGTCGAGACTGCACGACTGAAGCTCGCCGAACGCCGCGACAAGCAGACGAAAGAAAATCCGAAAGGGGAAAAATACCACGTCGCTCAGTTTGAAACCGATCTGAAACATTTCGAGACCGACCGCATGTACGACTACGGTCCGCCGCGGTTGAAGCTGGTTCAAACGCTCGGCGGACAACCGAAGACGATCGCCGAACTCGACGTCGACGCGCCGCTCAAGGAGCCGATGATTTACGAAGTCCGCACCCGCTTCAACACCGAATCCGCCGGGCTGACGATCGAGTACGCCTATGCGATTCCACGCGTGCTGGAAAACTTCTGGTTTCAAGGTCACGACGAGTTCGCTCGACCAGAGCTGTACGTCGATTGGTTTGAACTGGAAGGCCCCCTCTTTGAATCGTGGCCGCCGCCCAGTCATCAGCGGATTCTGTTCGAGTCGCCGAAATCGAAAACCGACGAACGCGGCTACGTGCACGATGTGCTCGCTCGCTTCATGCGTCGAGCGTATCGGCGTCCGGTCAGCGAGGCTGAGATCGACGACAAGCTCAAACTCTTCGACCTCGTTCGCAAAGACGAGCCGTCGTTCTTGCAGGCGATCAAGACGCCGCTGTTCGCCGTCATGGTCTCGCCGCACTTCCTGTATCTCGCTGAGCCTGTCGCACCGACTGCGCAGCGTCTCTCCGATCAGGAACTCGCCGCGCGATTGTCCTACTTCCTTTGGTCGACGATGCCCGACGACGAACTCTTCCGCCTTGCCGAGTCCGGAAAACTGCGCGACCCGAAAACGTTGACCGCGCAGGTCAATCGCTTGCTCGCCGACTCAAAGAGCGACGCTTTCGTGCGGAACTTCGCGGGACAGTGGCTCGGTTTGCGAGAGGTCGGCGCGAACCCGCCCGCCGCCGATTTGTATCCGCAATACGATCGGCATCTCGAAGTGTCGATCGTCGATGAGTCGCGAGCCTTCTTCGCGGAGATTCTCAAACACGATCTGAGTGTGATGAATTTCGTTGGTTCGGACTTCGTGGTCATCAACGAGCGGCTCGCGCGGTTTTACGGTATTGGCAACGTTCGCGGCGACCAGTTCCGCAAAGTCGCAGTCCCCGACGGCGTGCATCGAGGCGGGGTCGTGACGCAGGCGTCCGTGTTGACAATCACCTCGAACGGGACGCGCACTTCGCCGGTCAAACGAGGCACATGGGTGATGAAGAACTTGCTCGGCACCGACCCCGGCTTGCCGGTCGCGAATGCGGGCGACATCGCACCAAAAGTTCCCGGCATCGACAAAGCGACGGTTCGCAAGCGACTGGAAATTCATCGGCAGTTGCCGCAGTGTGCACGCTGCCACAACAAGATCGATCCGCTCGGCTTCGCGCTTGAGAACTTCAACGCCGCCGGCGAATGGCGCGATCAAGAAGGCTTCGGCTACAAAGGCAGAGTCAACCGCGACGATCCGCAGATCGACGCCAGCTCAAAGCTCCCCGACGGTACCGAGATCACCGGCGTCGACGGCCTGCGGACCGCACTGCGTCAAAAAGAAGACCTGTTCCTGAAGAATCTCGCCGGTAAGCTGCTGACTTACGCCCTCGGCCGCGAACTCGGAGTTGCCGATCAACCGACAGTCAAAGCGGCTGTCGAGCACTCGAAGAAAAACGGATACACGATGCGGTCCCTGTTGCAGTTCATCGTGACTTCGGAAATGTTCGGAACCAAATAGAAACAGCACCGACCATCTTTCTCTGGAAAACTTCATGTCGTACTTCTTCGATCAACCACTCTCGCGCCGCCATGTGCTGCGCGGACTTGGCGCTTGTCTCACACTCCCGTTGCTGGATGCAATGTTGCCGCGAGCGTATGCCGCGCCGTCAAAGTTTGAACCACTCGAAAGATCGCAGGGAGTGCAGCCGCGGCTGATTTGTTGTTACATCCCGAACGGCGTCAACATCCTCGAATGGGTGCCGAAGACGAGCGGCAAGGACTATGAACTCTCGCCGACGCTGCAAGTTCTCAAGGAACAGCGAGACGACTTCACCGTCATCTCCGGCTTGGGACATCCGGCCTCGCAGGGCGGACACAGCGGGGCGGATACGTGGCTGACGGGAGCGGACCTCAAGGGGGTTCCCGGCAGCGATTACACGAACTCGGTTTCCGCCGATCAGTTGATCGCCGAGGTTCACGGCAAGCAGACGCGGTTTTCGTCACTGCAATTGTCAGACGGTTCGGGGACTGGCGGGGCAGGGCACAGTCACACGCTTTCCTTCGATCGAGCCGGCACGCCGATCCCTGCTGAGAACTCACCGAAGCGAATCTTTGAGCGGCTCTTTGTTCCCGAAAGCAGCGCCGACCGCGAAGCGACTCTCAGGCGATATGCCGAGAAGCGCTCAATCCTCGACAACGTCCTCGGTGAGGCAAACGCTTTGCAAAAGAAGCTCGGCAAGAATGATCAGCGTAAGCTCGACGAGTACCTCGGCTCTGTGCGTGAGACCGAGCAGCGCGTGCAACGACTCGTTTCGTGGGTCGATGTCCCGAAGCCGGTGGTCGACCCCAAGAACTTGCAACTCGGCAGTCAACCGGGCAATGCTCACGACCGGCCGATGTGGCTCGATGTGATGCTTGAGCTGTCGTACCTCGCATTCATGACCGACACGACACGGGTCATCGCGTTTGAATGGTCGCGTGAAGCGGGCGGTTACGGAGGGGGCGGCGAGAATCACCATGAACTCTCTCACCACGGTGGTGATCCCGACATGCTCAAAAAGCTCGCGACCATCGATCGCTTCCATCTGGAACGACTCGGTCGCTTCCTCAAATTCTTGAAGTCGACATCTGACGGCGACGGCACGATGCTGGACCACACGATGGTCCTCTTCGGCTCCGGCATGAACTCCGGCGCGGGGGGCGATCACTCACCGAAGAACCTGCCGACGCTCGTCGCCGGAGGACACAAACTCGGCCTCAAGCACGGTCAGCACATTGCCCTCGATCCGAACAATCATCCGCCGATGTCCAACCTGCTGCTGACGCTCGCTCAACGGATGGGTTCCAAGATCGATAAGTTCCGCGACTCGAACGGAACGCTTTCGGGCTTGCTGTAACGAACGGTTCTCGAAAAAGTGGGGCACGTTTCCAACGT
>CAIJTL010001350.1 GCA_903823545.1 uncultured Planctomycetaceae bacterium | reverse complement strand
GGTCGCTCTCGTCAAGAAGATCGACGGCGTTGTCGGAGAAAACGGCGACAAGAAGATGGCCGCGTTCGTCACGGTTCTCACTGAGAATCCGGACAAGGACGAAGCCAAGCTGAAGGAAATCGCCAAGAAGGAAGGTCTCAAGAACATTCCATTGACGGTCTTCGACGGCGTTGCCGGTCCAGAAGATTACAAGATTGCTGAGAAGGCTGACGTCACGGTCATGATGTGGGTTGGCAGCAACGTCAAGGTCAACCATGCGTTCGCCAAAGGTGAACTCAAGGCTGACGCCACGAAGGCGATCGTCGCCGATACCAAGAAGATTCTGAACTAGTTCGCGATCGGTTCATTTCGATAGTGAATAACAACTTCAAGAACGCCTCGCCTATTTTGGGCGGGGCGTTTTTTGTTGGTTGAGGTCAGTGAACGAGGCGGACGCGACTCTGATTGCTTGAGTTGGCAATGCGAATTCCGAAAGGCTCACCATTCATGACGAGCTTCATTCAACAGCCAGACCGATCGTCGCGGTCCGAGATCGCTGCGATCGTCTTTGCCTTGAGTTTTCCGACGTTGCTGACGTGGATCTATTTCATTCTGTTGGCCGATCACGCACCAGCGTTGCAGCAATCTGCATACTCCATCGGAAAGCTGATTCAGTTTGGATTTCCGATTGTGTGGGTTTGGTTGATTCGCCGTGAGCAAGTACGTCAGCCAAGACTTCGACCAGATGGTCTACTGGTTGGTACGCTGATTGGAGTCGCGATTACTTCAGGATCACTCGCTGCTTATTGGCTGGTGCTCAAACCGATGGGGGCATTTGACTCGGCCGGTGAGATGATTCGACAACGAGTCGCTGCTGCGGGAATTGATTCCCCAATGAAGTTCGCGGCTTTGGGGCTCTTTTATTCGATCGGTCATTCGTTACTGGAAGAGTATTACTGGCGCTGGTTCGTGTTTGCTCGACTTCGGAGTCTCACGTCATTGCCGAAAGCCATCGTGATATCGAGCCTCGGCTTCATGGCTCACCATGTCGTGGTCTTGAGCCACTATTTCGGCGGTCTTTCGTACTTGTCCTGCTTCTTCTCGCTGGGAGTGGCTGTTGGTGGTGTGATCTGGGCGTGGCTCTATGCTCGCTCTCGATCAATCTTCGGCCCGTGGCTCAGCCATGCACTCGTTGATGCGGGAATCTTCCTGGTTGGATACGAGATCGTGCGATCGGCTTTGTGAGTTCGCGTTCGTGTTCAAAGACCATGAGCGAGACAAATCAAGAAAGCGTCTTAAACCAACGCCACAACGATTCGAAGGCTGATCCGCTTTGCGGCACGCTGCTGTTGCCGTTGTTTGAAGACGCCGTGGGTGATGTCTCTTGCGGGCTCGTTTGCGATCGTTGTTGATTGACGTCTTGCTTCGACTTCTCGCCAGATCGAGGTGTCGTGCGTTGGCGCGCGTCGGGCGTCCGTTTTGTTTTCGGAGTTGATTTGCCGTTTGTCCCAGGCTCCCCTTTTCCTTGCTCGGCTGGAGTTTTCTTGGAGGATCGAAGTGCGTTTTGTGGGAGCAAGTTTTCCAGCATGTCTCCGAGCTTGTAGGCTCCCGCGGGAACTCCGGTGAGTGTTTGACCGAGGCGTTTCCAGAAGAGGTCGACCAATTCGTCGGTCAGCTTTTGTTCTGTTCCGCTGTCTGGTTCGAGTAGATTTCCGAAGGGGATATCGAGCGATTCAAACAGTTGTCGGACCAGTTTTTCACGCGTCGTTTGGGCGATCCTGATCCAATTGACGAGCTGATCGAACGGAGAATCGCTCGAATCATCGAGTGTGAGTTCAAAGTTTGAT
>CAIJTL010001349.1 GCA_903823545.1 uncultured Planctomycetaceae bacterium | reverse complement strand
TGATCTCTCGGCAGAAACGGAGGCGACTCGAGAACGTTTCGGTCGTGACGTCTTCGGTTCGTCAATGCTGATGGCTCGACGCTTGGTCGAGCACGGCGTCTCGTACGTCACGATTCATACGGAGTCGAAAGCGAACGGCCATTGGGACACGCACAACAACAACTTCAAGATGTTGCGAAACCTCCGACTGCCGTTCATTGACCGTTCGTTGCCAGCACTATTTGAAGACTTGCAGGCGAAAGGCTTGTGGGATTCAACGCTCGTCGTGATGTGCGGCGACATGGGCCGCACACCGAAGATCAACAAGGCCGCCGGTCGCGATCATTGGCCGCAATGCGGATTCGCGCTGCTCGCCGGTGGCGCGGTGAAACCCGGCTACGTTCACGGCACGAGCGACAAGCTGGCCGCCTATCCGATCGACTTCCCCGTGAGTCCAGGCGACCTTTGTGCGACGATCTACGAATTGCTCGGCATCTCTTACGAAGCCACCGTTCCCGATCACCTCACCCGCCCCATTCCAATCTCCCACGGTGGCCACCCGGTGTGGGAAGTGATGACGTGACTTTGGCTCTCCACATTGAAACAAGTCACTTCAATAGATAAGTCTCTCACAGAGGCGCAGTGATCGCTGAGGATGTCGGAGGTAAGAAGCAAATGTCTGGTCATCCTTCTCCGCGAACTCTGCGTCTCTGCGGGAATTGGTTGTGATTCAACAATCTGGGGAGGGGACTAAGAGTTGCCAGTGATGTTGGTCAATCATGCTTGCCACCGTAGACTCGTCGGTCTGTCAGGTCGCTTGCCATACGGTTTCTCGCTTGCGTTGTTAATTCGAGAGCAGATTTCATCATGAGTATTTCGTCCACAACGATCGAACGAAGCACGACAACGTCTTCCGCTGTTCGCACTCGGCATCGTTTTTCGCTTCGAGACTACGAGCAGATGATCGAGTTCGGAATCTTGGAAGAGAACACTCGAGTGGAACTCATTCGCGGAGAGATTGTTGACAAAATGACTATCAGCGAACCACACGCGACTTGTGTGAAGAAACTCAACCATCTTTTCATCGCTATGCTCGCAGGTAGGGCTGTTGTCGGAATTCAAGACCCCGTAGTGGTTTTAGAGAGCCGTCCCGAACCAGATGTGTCATTATTGCTTCCTCGCGACGATTTTTATCTTGAATCGACTCCGTGTGTTGACGACATCCTGCTGCTGATTGAAGTCGCCGATTCTTCGCTCGAATACGACCGCACCGAGAAGCTCTCGCTTTATGCCGAGGCCGGAGTGTGCGAGTACTGGATCGCCAATGCGAAACAGCAGTGCGTCGAGGTCTATCGTAATCCGCAGTCAAATGGCACTTATGCTTATGAGCAAGTTTTTAAGACCGGCGAAACGCTGAGGATCGGGAAACTTCCAGGGATAGCCCTCGCGGTCGATCAGGTCTTCAAGCCGAAGAAATGAACTGATTTGACGACTCATTGCCGACGCGACTTGGTTCTCTTGCGTTGGCATAGTTCTTGAACGGCACTTTGCCAAATTGGAAACAGAAACTCAAAGCCCGACTCCAGCAAACGCATGGGAACAACGCGGCGGCTTTTGAGGACCAGTTCGCTTTCGGATCGGAGCAGGAACGTGCCGATCTCCAACATCCATTGGGTTGCAGGGAGGCCGATGCGAGTTCCCCAAGCGTGGCGAAGGTCTCGCATGAATTCGACATTGGGAAGTGGGTTGGGTGATGCGAGATTGACTGGGCCTGAGAGGTCATGGTTAATCAACCAATACACGGCTCGGATGAAATCGAGTTCGTGAATCCAAGACACGAACTGATGTCCGTCACCGTGCTTACCGCCAAGACCATATCGGACGAGTCGCAACAAGTAGTCGAACGCACCGCCGCGATCAGGACTCATGGTGATTGCTGATCGCAGCAAGACCTGCCGAGTGTTCGGCGTGTGAGCTTCGATCGCCGCTTGCTCCCACGACTTCGCGACGTCGATGCTGAATCGCCATGTGTCAGGAGCGTTCGGCTCATCGCCGCCAAGGATGCCCGTCGCTTCATCGTTTGGTGCGTCGTAACGGTGAGCGTAGATCGTTGCCGTGCTCGCTTGTAACCAGACTCGTGGAGGATGAGCCGTTTCGGCAATCGCTTGACCGACCGCTCGTGTGGACTTGATGCGAGACTCTTTGATCGCACGGCGATTGCGAGCACCATAGCGACAATTAACGCTTCGTCCTGCCAAGTTTATGACCGCATCGGCATTCTCAAATTCGCTTGCCCACCGGCCCAGTGATTCGCCGTTCCATTCAACGATTCGCCACGGTGCTGACACCGGTTTGCGGCTGAGCACGACAACTTCATGACCATCCGCAACAAACGCGCGAGCCAATACGGTTCCAATTTGACCGCTACCACCTGGGATCACGATCTTCATGTGGCAAGCCTTCTGAAAGGATGGTTGATAGATTTCGCTAGCTGATCACCGCGATTTGTATTGGTCATTAACCACGCAATGTGGTGCATGCGGCTCGCGTGCGTTGGTTTCGACGTTCCACGAGCCGCGAGTGCCACAACTGAAAGGAGACACCGTGAAGTTCAATCATTGGGTTCTTGTATTGGTCGCTCTCGCGTTCTCAGGGCGAACATCGTTTGGCGAAGAGATCAAACATTCGTTCTTCATTGCCGGACCCTCATTCACGGGGATCATTGACGAAGAGGGACGCGAGGTATGGGACTCGGGAAAAGGAGGCGCTCGCGACGGATTTGTGCTGCCGAACGGGAACGTGCTGATTGCTTGGAGCGACGAGGTCAAAGAGTTCACACGCGATAAGCAAGTTGTCTTTCGATTCGCTCGCACTGCTGACGCGAAGGAGATCGGAACTGTCGAGCGACTCGACAACGGTAAAACATTGATTACCGAATTGGGGCCAAAGCCGCGGCTATTAGAAGTCGACGCGGACGGAAAGATCACGGTCGATTGTCCGTTAAAGCCGGAAACCGACAACGCTCACATGCAGACGCGCATGGCTCGCAAACTGCCGAGCGGCAATTATCTCGTGCCGCACTTGTTGGCTTTCAAAGTGAAGGAATACTCGCCCGCTGGTGACGTGCTGCGCGAATTCAAAACCGACATCGACGATCTCGGAGGACGTAAGGCGGAAAACTGGCCTTTTACCGCGATCCGGTTGGCAAATGGCAATACGCTGGTGAATTTGACGCACGGCAACAAGGCGGTCGAAATGGACGCAACGGGCAAAGTGGTTTGGAAAGTCGGCAACGAAGATTTTCCAAACGAGAAGCCGTTCGCCGATCCGTGCGGCGGACAACGCCTGCCAAACGGCAACACGGTTATCGCTAGCTACGGTTCACGCGGAACCATCAAGGTATTCGAAGTGACCGCCGACAAGAAACTGGTTTGGACCTACACTGGCAAGCACAACGCGCATGAGATCCAAGTGCTGACAACAAACGGCAAGCCGATCGAAGGGAAGCCGATGAAGTGAGTTCCAGTAAGCACGACGCGCCAGCGAGTGGTCGGGTTAAGATCGACCACTC
>CAIJTL010001348.1 GCA_903823545.1 uncultured Planctomycetaceae bacterium | reverse complement strand
CCTCACACCGCAGTGCGAAGTTCTGGTGGGGCATCTGCGAGCAATCCTCAGAGATTGGGGAACGCATCTCTCCACCCAGCTCTACAACGAGGCTCTGGTTCATTTCTTCGGCGGTGAAGGTCATTGCCTGCAACGCATCGAAGTGAGGGCCGACAATCTGCACCTCGGAACGCATCTCGTGCAAATGCACGCCGCGAATCACGGCTTTACCGTAACGGCCCTCACACGCAACGAAACACCGTATCGCGAACACCTCGAAGCGCTGCTTGCTCATACGAGCCTCGAAGCAATCCAATGGATTAACCTCAATCATTCGCGGGTGGAGATCACTACTGTTGGCGGGGATGGCAGGGGAATGGGAGCAATTGAATGAGGATAAAATGGAATCATTTCTGTTGCCCCATTCCTTTGCCATCCTCTGGGGCGTGATGTTGGTTCTGGCAGGATATGTCACGGCTGCCGAGCTGGCACAACGAAGGTAATTCGCAAAACATCGGGAGGCACGTTGATGAATCGAAGGGAACACGTTGCGGTAGCGAGCTGGATGGCTTGTCTGGCGTTGTGTTTGATGGCCACTGCGTCGATCGCAACAGAAGACGGTCAAACGCCACTGGCGACGAACGGTCAGACATCGTTCATCGTCGTCACGTCAGAACGGCCGAGTGTCGAAGAGGCGACGGCGGCGTTGTGGTTGTCGGAGACGCTTGAGCAAGTGACCGGGGCGAAGTTTCCGATTCGGAAGGAGACCGAGAAAGACCTGCCGCAGACGGTGCTGCGTGTGGCGGCAAACTCACGGATGAAGCCTGAAGAGTGGCACATCAAGACGTCGCCAAATCAGGTGTCGCTCGAAGGTGGAATGCCGCGTGGGGTGATCTATGCCGTGTGCGAGTTCCTCGAAACGCATGTCGGCGTGCTGCGGCTCGATCCATTCACCGAGCATGTTCCGAAGCAGCGGACGCTCGCGATTCCGACGCTTGATCGGCGCGGGCGACCGGCGTTTGAGCAGCGGTTCCTGTTTACCGGTTTTCCGTATGCGTATCCGGCTCCGATGGGGGTCAACGGCAGTCGCTGGCGAGTCTGGAACAAGGAGCACATTCAGGCCGGGCCGACGAACGGCGACTACCCGCGCGGCGTGCCGGAGGGAGTGCATTCGTTGGGGCACTTCCTTTCGCCGAAGGAGTTCGCGGCCGAGCATCCCGAATACTTTTCGATGGACGCGAGTGGCAAGCGGATGATCGACGACATGGGCCAACGCGGATTGTGGATTCAGCCGTGCGTCACGAATCCCGATGTCCGACGCATCGTCGTCGAACGCTCGAAGCAGTTCCTGCGTGATGACATTGAGCTGGCCAAGAAAGAACAGCGTGCTCCCGCGCGGATGCTCGTGCTGTCGCAGAACGACAACACGACGAACTTCTGTCTCTGTCCGACATGCAAGGCGATCAGCGACCGCGAAGGTTCCGAGGCCGGGTTGAATCTCGACTTCGTCAATCATGTGGCTCGCGCGATCAAGGCCGACTTCCCGGATGTGGTCGTGCAGACCGAGGCGTACAACTTCACGCTCAAGCCCCCCGCGACGCTGCGTCCCGAACCGAATGTCCTCGTGCGATACTGCGACAACTACGGCCTGTCCGCAATGACGCGACCGCTGTCCGATCCGCGCAATGCCGAACGGCTCGCGCTGCTCGAAGGTTGGCTGACAATTTCGAAACACGCGGGTGTCTGGGATTACTGGCGCACGTTCGACACGCATCCGCCGGGTCTGTTCGCGCCGTCGAGCAACGTGCGTGCGATGGTCAGCGACCTGCGGCTCTTCCAGGAGCGAGGAATCACGTACATGACGATTGAGGTCGAAGACTTCCTCGGCGGCGGAGTCGATCCCGGCCCGATCTCGAACGACCTGCAAAGCTTCATGCCGCTGCGAGCGTGGCTGGGACTGAAGCTGCTCGACGATCCGCAGCGCGATGTCGAGACGTTGCTGACGACCTTCTGTCGCGGCTACTACGGACCCGCCGCGAAGCCGATGCGCGAGCTGCTGGAACTGATCGAGTCGCGTCAGCAAACGATGACGAACAACTCCTCCGACCGCCGTCGACACGCGTGGCTGGCCGAGATGTGCGACGCGCAATTCTTCGTCGAGGCCTATCGCTTCCTCGACGTCGCGATTGCTGCCGCCGCAAATGAAGAGGCCCTGCTGACGCATGTGAAACGCGAACGCTTGGTGATCGATTCGGCATTCCTGTGGCGCGGAGCGGCCGTTGTCGCGGATCGCAACGCTCTTCCCGCGCGAGCCGAGGTCCTCAAGCGGCATCGCGCGGACTGGACCGCGTATCTTGCGAGCGTCTTCAACGCGGACGGCCTCAAGATCATCACGCCGTTCGTCGAGACCGGCTTGCAACTCATGGAGAAGCTGTCGCCCGACGACATCGCCGCCGATAGAGTCGCCATCGCCACGACCGAGGCGGAGCTGAAGCTCGATGGCCAGCTCGAGGAACCGTGCTGGAAGCAGGCTCGTCCGCTGCGGCTGCTTCCGAAAGATCCGCTGGCCACGAACGACGACCGCTCGCAGTTTCGATTCGCGTGGACCCCTGAAGCCCTTCTCGTCGGCATCGAACAACCCGCCGATGCGGCATCGGCGTTCTGGGAAGTCTCATTGATGACCCCCGATCGTCAGGGAACTCAAGTCGCCCTGATCGCACAGCCGTCAGGCAACATCGGCGCGTACTTCTACCAGTACCCGCAGAAAGGAATGAAAGTCGTCAACGGCCGCACCAGCACGAGCAAAATCGTTGTCCACAAGTCCGAACAAACCATCACCGCCGAGTTCCGCATCCCGTGGAACGACCTCGCAACGGAGGCGAAAGCAAGCGAAGCCAAAGCGGGCGACGAGTTCCTGCTCAACATCGCCGCCTATCCCAAACCCGATTCCAAATCCGCCACCCACATCTCCAGCCCCTGGCTGATCGGCCCCGCCCCGAACTATCACCCGATGTATCACAGCACAATTCGGCTTGGGTCCAGATAGGTCCTCCGGTATCCTGCGTCCCCTGTCTTTCATCCGGAGTCCGGGTGGAGGCTTTCGTTGGCAGAACCTGACTCAGCATTGCGGAATCGACTCATGACTTCATCTCATCAACTTGATCGTCGCGCAGTTCTCAAAGGTTTGGCGGGAGTCACGCTGGCTCTGCCTTTGCTGGAAGCGATGGGGAAGGAAGTCGCGGCAAAGACTCCACGGCGGTTTTGTGCGATGTACACGGCCAACGGGATGTCGCTGCCGAATCCTAAGCATGAGATCAACGAATGGAGTTGGTTTCCGCAGGTCGAAGGGCGCGGGTTTGAGTTCGGCAAATCGACCGAACCGCTCAAGCCGTTTCGCGAGAAGCTCAGTTTTCTCGGCGGGCTGCATCATCCGAACGGGCCGAAAGCGGACCCACATCTCTGCTCGGACATGTGGCTGACGGGGGCTCCGCTGCACAACCCGAAGCCGGGGATGTTCAATTCGGTCGCACTCGATCAAGTCGTCGCCCAACACACGAAGCAGTTCTGTCGGCAGCCATCGCTGGTGTTGTCGATCGATGCGGGAGTCGGCTTTTTGTCACGCACGGGGACGATCTCGTACAACCTTGAAGGTAAGCCGATCCCGGCGGAAAACAATCCCCGTCGCGTGTTTGATCGGCTGTTTCGAGGGGACAAGGCATCGCTCGTCACACAGCGAGAACAACTCCAGCGACGGATCAAGCTGGTAGACGCTGTGCTCGAAAGCTCCAAGTCGCTCAACAAGCAGCTTGGTCAATCTGACCGCGAGAAGATGGACCAGTACCTCACATCGCTGAACGAAATCGAAGCTCGGCTGGTCGCGTCAGAAAAGTGGATCGACATCCCGCTGAAGAAGCAGGACTACTCGCACCTGAACCTCGACGCGACGAACGAAGGGGAGCCCGCTGAATACTACCGCAATATGTTCGACCTGATCGCGCTGGCGTTCGACGCGGACATCACGCGGTCGGTCGCATTCATGCTCAACCGCGAAGACGGCATGGGGATCAGCGACACGTTCCCGATCAAGCTTGGCCTGGGACGCACGCATCACAATCTGTCGCACGCTGAAGACAAAGATGGCCAGCTCGCCTTCGCCAAGTACGACCTGTTCCTCAGCGAACAGATCGCTCACTTCCTTAAGCGACTGGAAGAGTTCCAAGACAACACCGGCAGCGTTCTCGACAACACGATCGTGCTCTTCGGCAGCGGGTGCAGCACAACGCACTACCCCAAGAACTTGCCCACACTCCTTGCCGGAGGCGCGAACATGGGGCTCAAACACGGCACGCACTGGCGCGGCAAGGACGCGCGAATGTCAAACGTCTTCCTCAGCATCCTGCGGTCGATGCAGATTGAAGAATCCTCCTTCGGCGACAGCACCGGAACCGTGAGCGATTCGATCTTTGGTGCAGTTTAACTCGGCGCGGCGGAGTCACAGCCAAACTAATCCGAAGCGTGAGCGAGGGCGAACGCTCAAAGAGAATCAGAATTCAGAGTTT
>CAIJTL010001347.1 GCA_903823545.1 uncultured Planctomycetaceae bacterium | reverse complement strand
TACAAATCCGGTCCATAAACAGGATAAGGAAGCGTTGCGTGCAGTGACGGAAAACATGCGAGAGGTCGCCAATCTTCAAGCGTTGAAAAACGTGGAAACGGCCGGCTGGTCTCGATTGCGGGATTCGATCAAAGTCAAATCTGCGCTGGCCGCATTCTCATTCATACTTTGCCTCGGACTCTTGTACCTCGGCTATCAGTCGAAGCCAGGGTTCATTGTCCTTGGTGGGTGTGCCTCATGCATTGGTATTTTGACTTGGATTGATCTCTTCATGGCGATCTACCATGTTCGTCATCGTTCCAAAGAGCTAGATGAGCAGCATCGCAAGCGACAGTAACTTAAGCAGCTTTACGTTGGCCGTGAGCGGCTCGACGTTGTTGAGGTTGGCTTTTCCAGCGTTTGTGGACCCAAAAGTATTGCTCGGGAGCGCTGCGAACCATCCGCTCGATCGCCGAGGTGTAACGTCGAGTAATCTCGCCGACGGGATCCTGAGATTCGACGGTCAGCGGGTCGATCACGTCCTCGCTGCACAGTCTAAATCTCGACCACGCAGAACCGTTGTGGTCGGCTCGATGCCACTCGTCAGGCAATCGGATTGCTCCACCAACAACAATGACCGCGCGAGTCTCCAACGCGAGAAGCGCGATTGATTTGAACGTTGACGCAGGCTTACCAAAGAAGTCGACGAAAACTCCACGCGGACCGGCGTCTTGGTCGCCCAGCAACCCGACATGGCCACGTCGGCTAAGCAGCTTGAGTGCATCATTGGACGCACCGTCTTTTGAGATCATCACATGCCCGGTGTGTTGTCGAAATCGCGTGAACCACTCATGCAAATAAGGATTGTCGAGATCACGCGCGACGACACCCATTGGCAGGCCGAACAGACCGAACATCGTGTTGGCGACTTCCCAATTGCCGAAGTGCCCACCCATCAGGATCACGGGCCGTCCTGAATTAAACGCTTGCCAACATGCTTGCCGACCATCGTCGTAGGTCACAATTGAAAGCACGTTGTCGCTTCGCACTTTGCGGGGAATCTGAGCGATCTCAACGACGACTCGAAAAAGATGCACCCACATCCGGCGGATCGTTTCATCGATCTGGGCCTGAGTGACCTCTGGCCCCAAAGCCTGCCGCAGGTTATCGCTCGCGACGCGGTAACGCGTCAGCTTGCGCGGCAATAGACGATGAAAGACGAACGCCAATCCTTCTGCGAAATCACGGCCTCGGCTCGCAGACAACATCTGAAAGACACAGACGATCGTGCGAAACACGAGATATTCCAGGCGACGTCGCCACAACAGCCAATCCATACGGCACTCCTTTGCCAAATCGAGTCGGGAGTCTGAAGCCGATCGAGCGAAGCGTCAATGCGTCTCCCGTAATGACTAGCGGCCAACTTGCAGGCAATCGATCTCAGATGTTCTTGAAGAGCGTCCATAAGCTGGCCGCTTATTGCGATGTGACAGGGCAAGCCAGTTATTCGATTTGGATAAGCGCCACGACTAACTAACTCGAAGCGCAAGCGAGGGCGAGTGGCAGGAAAACTCGCGTTTTGCGGTACTCGCCCTCGCTTGCGCTTCGGGTTAGTGTGGGCAACCACCTTTTGCAGTGTGAAAAATGGCTCGCCCTGACTACGAGAGAGCGTTCCTAGACAAACCTCAAAGCCGTGCGGATGATGCCCGCCCTTTTCAGGTGCAAGTGAGGCGGTAATGGCTCCCGGATATCAGTTGGCTGTGTACGCGTTGTTGATCATGACAGCGTCGATGGCGGGAGGGCTTGCGCCAGCAATGATGCGGTTTTCGCACCGTAAACTCCATTTGCTGATGAGCCTCGTGGCGGGCCTGATGTTAGGGGTCGGCCTCTTTCACATGCTGCCTCATGCGGCCATTGAATTGAAGTCGATCGACATTGCTGTTCGCTGGCTCATGGGCGGCTTGTTGGGGATGTTTTTCTTAATGAGAGCGTTCCACTTTCATCAACACGTATCGCTCGAACCAAACGAGGCGGACGCACCGGGAACGGCATCGGAACACGCTCACGGACTTTGTGGGCACGATCATGATCACGACCACGGTCACAAACATGCCGGGCATGGCGACATTCACCCAGCTCACAAGTTGAGTTGGGCGGGAATCGGCTTAGGTTTGACATTGCATACACTGATCGATGGCATCGCCTTGGCCGCTAGCGTCGCGGACAAGTCCGCGTTGGACGGCGGCCGTCAATTGTTTGTCGGCATCGGCACCTTCTTCGCGATTTTTCTACATAAGCCGTTGGACGCGATGTCGATCACAGCATTGATGGCCTCCGGTGGCTGGTCGAGGCGTTGGCGATTTGTCGTAAACATCGCCTTTGCGGCGATGTGTCCGATCGGCGTAATCCTGTTTTTCATCGCGTACCGAATGCAGTTGGTGTCATCCCACAACTTGCTCGTCGGTGCCGCTTTGGCGTTCTCCGCGGGAGTTTTTCTTTGTATCTCATTGAGCGACCTCTTACCGGAAATTCAATTTCACGATCATGACCGCGTGCAATTATCAGCTGCACTATTGGCGGGGGTGTTCGTCGCTTACGGCTTCGGACTCATCGAACCTGGTCATGTCCACGATGACCGAGAAGCGGTGCCAGGACTGACGTCTTACGGAAAGTCTCGGCTGAAGCCTGATTCGTTGCGGAACGCGGGCACCTCTGTGGGCCCCAAGTACGAAGCTCAGTGACACAATTGCGGCACTCATACAATTTGCTGCACTCAACGGGCAAGGTGCTCTTGAAGGAGAACTGTGATGTCAAGAACGATGAGTTCCGTGGCCGTGATACTTCTAGCCGCCACGCTTCTACATGCAGGCTCCCTTAATGATCACAGTGCGATTCACGCCCAAGAAACCGAAGCGTTAGATCCGCGAAAGCATCCGCTTTCCGACGCCGAACGTGCCGAAATCAAACAGACTTGGGACGACAAGATTTCCGAACTGACCAAGAAGTTGGCGACCAAAGGAGATGACCTCTCCGCATTGTCGCAACGCGGCGACGCCTATTTTTTCCGAGGTAACTTTGCCGCCTCACTGCGTGATTATCAAAAGATGTGCGAAGTGAGCCCCGACGCTGAGCCCGGTCATTGGCGTTTGGGACTGGTCCAGTATTACGCCGGTGAATTTGAAACCTCGACGAAATTCTTTGATCGCTTCTTCAAGACAGACGACGTTGACCGTGAAGGAGGTTTGTGGAAGTACCTCGCTCAAGCCAAAGGTGAAGGGCCAGAAAAGGCGAAAGCCGGGTTGCTCAAGTACACGAAATTCGATCGCGAACCG
>CAIJTL010001346.1 GCA_903823545.1 uncultured Planctomycetaceae bacterium | reverse complement strand
GCAACGAAAGCTCGGCTTCCAAACGGCGGTACTCTTTCACCAACGTTTCGATCTCAGGCGATTGCGACGACGAATTACTGAGTAATTCTCGCTTCAAAACAACATCAAGCCATCGGACGTCATCGTCCGTCGATTCTTCGTCCGCCCATTTTCTGACCACTGCGTCGAGAACCGTTGCGTATCGAGCGGCAATGTCAGCCAACGATTTTGGCTCGTCACTGACAAACAGCCGTTGTAGATGAGTCACTTCTGGTTTCGGTGGTTGGCCAACATCGTGCATCACGACGCGAGTCACACCGAAGTAAGAACGAGGATTCTCCGCCGCTTTGTCCCACGGCAGTTTGTAGTTCGCTCCGTCACCGCCTAGCGCACTGAGTTGATCGGGAAACTTCGGGTTGTCGAACATCGTCATCAGCTCGGCGTATGTCCGTAGACTGTCGCGATCTGGTGGCGGCGAAAATGTGATCCATTGCAACTCGCTCGACGTCAGCGCTCGATAGTTTTGGTAGTTGAGCTGACAATTGTTTGATACCAACCTAAGCGCGCTGCTCCGTTGTCCGAGTACTTGAAAGCTGATCTTCTGCTTTCCGAGCGGCAACACTGGCGAACGCAACGTTCCGTTGAGCTTATCTGAAAGCGAGTGAGTGAAACGCCCCGCTGGCAAGATCGCCCGGACCACCGAATCACCGTCTGGACTTAACGCGAAATCCCCGCTCTTGGCTGGCGCCGTTGACTCAAACGCTTGCCCGCCAACCTGCCAGTCGACTGCGTCCTGGTTTCGAAAATCGGCGAACGTGATGAACTGATTCTGATTGAATTCAGATCGATCACGATCCTCTTTTGCCACTTGATCCGCCTGCTTCTTCCATTCGGCACTGATCACAGTTGGCTCAACTGCCAATGCAACTCGCAATAACTGCAACGGATCTTCCAACGGCTGCTTTTCTGCTGCGAGAGCCGCAATCCACTTTTCCAATCGTTGCGGATTTAGCCCCTTCGCCAATTCATCGGCATCGGGACGGTTCGCTCGCTTGGCCTGCGCCGCTGCAATGAAGCGTGGCATTTGCGAAACGTCAGCCAACCACGCTGTGCTGATGGCGCGACGCAACTGAGTTTTCAATTCAACCAGTCGCTGCTTGATCGCCTCATTAATCTCCGGAGCATCAATGCAATGGCTGACTTGTCGTGAACTTCGCAGGACGGCGAGCAGCCCGTTATAGTCCTCCATCGAAACCGCATCGAGCTTGTGATTGTGGCACCGAGCACAGGCGACAGTCGTCGCTTGAAACGCTTTCGACAGCGTGTCGATTTGGTTGTCGATCAAGTCGTAACCGATCGAACGCAAGCTGATGCAATCGTCGTGATTCACTTCACCAAAGCGATAAAAGCCAGTCCCGATCACCGATTCGTTAAACGACTCTTTCGCGTTTCTACGAGGCTGCGGCAGCAAGTCTCCCGCAATGTGCTCGCGGACGAACTGGTCGTATGGCACATCGGCGTTGAACGCGCGAATCAAATAATCGCGATACCGCCAAGCGTGATGGACTTCGTAGTTCCACTCGTTGCCGTGAGTCTCTGAAAATCGAACGACATCCATCCAATGCCGCGCCCACTGCTCCCCAAAGTGCGGCGAATCAAGCAGCGAATCGACGAGGTTCTCGTAGGTCCCATTGTCAGCTTGCACTACCGAGGGTGGCAGTCCCGTCAGCACTAGGCTCAACCGCCGAGCGAGCGTTCGCGAATCAGCCGGCACAGCGGGCGACAGTCCTTGCTCTTCCAGTTTCGCGAGCAAAAAGCGATCGACTGGATGAGCCGACCAATCTGCATTCTTCGGCTGTGGAATCGCGGGCTTTTGAACCGGTTGCAAGCTCCACCAATTCGCTCGTTCTCGAAAAGTCTCTTCCCAAGACTTCGCTATCTTTGACTGCGTCGGCTTCTCACGTGGATCGAGAGCCCCTTGATTCACCCAAGCTTCAAAGTCAGCAATAACCGAAGCTGGCAACTTCCCTTTCGGCGGCATCTTGACCGACTCATCGTTGTAGCGAATCGCCTTGATCAACAAGCTCTCGTCTGGCTTGCCCGGCACAACCGCCGTACCGGAATCGCCACCTTTCCGAACTCCTTCTCGATGATCAAGCAACAACCCGCCACCAAGCTTCTTCGCATTGACCGCATGACATTCCTGACAATGCTCAATCAACGCCGGACGAATTTTCTTCTCAAAGAAATCCACCCCAGGATCATCGGCAACCGCTCGGTCACACACACACAGGACGACACTCGCCAGAACACTCCAAACGACGATCTTTCGCATCAATGTCATCCTCATCGCTAACTCCCCAACCGAGTGCCATCTGACACCAGAGACTGTGTGACTCCATAGAGGCGATTTCAAAACTAACCCGAAGCGCGAGCTTTGAAGTTGCGCTATTTATTTGGCGTTTTTCAGCCTTAAAACGCAGTTTTTCTGAAATAGCTTGCACAAAATTCTGTTGCCTGGGGTACCAAAAACTCAAAAACACCCGGTTTTTCACATATTTGTCACTTGGAAATAGCGCAACTTCAAAGCTCACGCTTCGGGTTACTCAAGCATCTCAACCGTCCGCCGCATCCACTTCTCGCTTCAATTGCTCAATCGTCACCTGCACCGTCCGAAAAGCATCTGACTGCGGAATGTCGATCGCTGCTTGAAGCTCATCGGGGAGCGTGCCGAATAAGTGATCTTTCAACATCCGTCCCAACCATGCGGCTCGTTTCGCGGCAAACCTCGCATGAAGGCGTCGAAACCAAGCCTCAAACAGACCGGCTCCCGTCGCGGCTGTTTCGCTCAGAGCTTTTTCGCCAGCGACGGCAGTGACTGTGCCGCTCGCGATATCGACTGCGAATTGAACGGCAGCATTCGCCGCGACACTCTGCACCGCATGTCCCGCCGGACCAAAGCCGGTGACGAACAAGCAGACGCTGGTCACGGGGCGGACAGCCGCCGCTCCGTGATCGATCCACTTCATCAACTGAAACGATTGTGGACTTTCTTGTCGAAACGCTTCCATCTCGGCAGAGACGAGATTTCGGACTTCAAATTCCAGGTCCGTCAAATCGTGCCGCGTCTTCAGCAGGTCGAGCATGTCGACTCGCGACTTGCCATTCAGCAGCCGATCGATGCGAGGTTGCAAAAGCGGGTTTCCCAACTCAGAAAACCATTGCAGCCGCTCATAGACTTTCTCAACGGTATCAAGAATCGTTTGCCATTCGCGCTGACGGTATTGCTCCAACGGCGGAATTCGTTCGCCTTGAAGACGATCTCTCAACGAAGCAAACGGCTTGAGCATTCCGCGACCGACGGCGTTGTAAAAATTGTGGACTGTTTTCGTCCAACCTTCACGTTGTGACTGCCACCAATTGCGAACTTCTTGCACAACGACGGGATTCGGGACCGGTGGCCATTCGCGACTTTCAGCCAATTCGTGCGTCGATAACAACGCCGATGCGGTACGAAACTCATCGCTTCGCGACCGCACTTCTCTCAAATAGGCCGGCAATCCCGCTTGCTCACTGAGCACCGTCCGGAGTGAACCGCGTAACGTTCGCAACTTGATCGAACTGAAGTGCAACGCTGACAAGTCGGTCTTCAAATTGTGTTGCACTTCTATGTAACCCGAAGCGCCAGCGAGGGCGGACGCTTCAAGAACCCCATGAGTCACTTCAGAAGATACATGACAAGCGGTCTCAGAATTCGGCGCGTTCTGAAGCGTCTGCCCTCGCTCACGCTTCGGGTTAGTGATGCCTGACGGCACCGGCCAGTCGCGTAGGTAAAACGGCAGACGATTCTCTTCAGCAGCGCGGCGATCGGCCGGAGCGACGTAAACAAACTCCGGAGAAACTCCGGTTTCTTGGCAAAAGGTTCTGAGCCAGATCGGCCAATACTCTTCGTCATCCGGGAGCAGCACTTGGTTGAAGACGACGAGGACGACTTTGTCTTCTTCGGCGGCCTTGCGAAAGAACTGTTTGACGGCAGCATCGTTGTATTTTTGCTGGGTAAGTACGGCGACAAGCACATCGGCACAACGCCGAATGTTATCGGCCCTTTCCCAGTTGACTCGCACGTCGCCGTCGATGTCGGGCGTATCGAGGATCAACAAGTTGGACGGAGTCGCATCGCTTGTGCGCCAGAAGAGTCGATGTTCCAAGTGATCTTCGAGAGCGGCATTCGCTTCTGACCACGGGTGCAAATCAAATCCGCGAAAGATCGACGCGAGATCGTGATGTTGCTCGAAGCCGGGTGGCACAAGACAGACCGGATGCTTTGTGCCGGACGCAAATGGGCTCGTCGCGCTTGCGCGACATCCGGCGAGATGATTGAAGATGACGCTCTTGCCGATGTTCGTTCCACCGACAACCCCAACGACTAGAAACGCATCGTCCGTCAATTGCGGAACGAGCTTTCGGGTCAGCAGCTCAAACCATTCGCGTCCTGCGAGCGGCAAAGTTTGCATCGCCGCAGCCTGCGATTCCAGTTGCCGAATTGCGAGATGCAATTGGCGAACAAGTTCTGCACACGCGGAATAGGGCGATGTCATTGAGTGAACTCGGTCACAGAAGCGAATCGGAGAGCCAGTGTCTTAACGCAGAGGATTGTGATGCATTTCCGCTACGACGTCACGTTCCGTTGCTTCATCCGCTCGCGTGCTCGATTCAATGTCGGGCCGATCGAGTTTTCTGGGATGCCCAACGCTGCGCTGATTTCTCGATACGACTTTCCTTCCAAGTGAAACTGTCGGACGACATCCGCTTCACGAGCAGGAAGCTCCTTTAGAATTCGCGCGACTTCTTCTCGATCTTCCGTGCGTTGCGATTCGCTTTGGCCTGCGTTAGCCGCTTCGATCGAGGCTCCATGAACCTGCACGTGGCCGAGCGCCTCCGACATCCTTCGCTGCGTGATCTCCTTCACGACAATTCGCCGCGCGATCACCGTCAAATATGTTGCTAAGGAACTCTTTCCTCGAAACTGTCGCAGCGCCGCATAGTTGTTGGACAGCAGCGTCACGAAAATGTCTGCGCAGAAATCATCAATGTCATCAGGCGAAAGCGGTACGCTGCGCGAATGAGCGGTGTGGTTGATGACATGCACGAACAGCCCGATGAACCGGTCCACGAAGTCTTTCCAGGCTCCCGGTTCTTCAGAGAGACAGCGTCTTAAAAGATTACGGTCGATTTCAGTGAGAGCCACGATGGCCTGACCCAAGAGGAGATTCGGTAACGCCAGTCAAGCACGACGCTTAGCACTCTAGTCCGGTGCCCAAAACGAGACAAGACGGCCTTTACGGCTCTGTCGGGATCGAAAGGTGAGGATGCGGACGTTATCGATGAACCCGAGGGGCAGCGTAAGCGTTGCTCGATGGTGCCTCGGCATCGCTGCCATCGTCGCTAGACTGATTTATTAACGCGACTGAAAAGTCGAGAATGTCAGAGCTAATCAATTTTGAAACCGCCACCTCGACGCTCATTCAAATCGAGCCGAGTAACCCTGAGTCAAATAATCGCCGATCAACGAACTGCCGTTGCCGTTCCCGGCGTGGGGTCAAGAGGCGAGCGTGCGAGATCGTGCAGAGGTACTCGCAGATTTCCCATAGTTCTTCTTCTGTCGTCATCCATTGAATGGAATCGAACCGGGTGAGGTTGACCGGTCGTGAGTAGCCGCGCAACGTCTTCTCACCGTCGAGATTGAAATAGTGCTCGTAGTAGGACATGACGAGTTCACGCAATGTGCGATAAACCGGTTCTCGATAACGCAACCCGGCGTAGTTTGATTTTCCGATCGCACCCCAGCGACCTTCTTCTTGAAACACGGTCAGCAAATGGTCGTCATCACGAACGGTGATCAGGTCAATGATGAGCGGCGCGTTCCCGTTCACACGCAACGCTGCTGCGGCCAGGAAAGCTCCTTCGGCACAATGAGCCACTCGATCCCGCAAGACTCGGCGTGGAGAACGGCAAGTGACCTCTTTGTTGTAGGCGACTTGTTCATCCAGAAATGTCTGAATCTTTTCTGGGCGGTTCAGTGACTTCAGCAACCCGATTTCCTGCGATGTCAATTCACTGCCGATTGAGCTGTCAATGCACGATTCTTCGCGGATCTTTGCCAACCTGATCGTCTCCCGATTTTGCAGATGCTGCTGACTCAATGGGCCAGTGTGACTCAATTGCCGTATCAGCGAAAGTCGTAGACAACGTGTGATTGAATCGAACGCCGTTCAATTCTGTCGGCTCTGTGCGAATCGCCTATTTCAGACACTCGCCTACTTACGTTCGCGTGCGTACCGCACACGACAACCTCGAGCGAGTGTTTCGGTGACCTTGGGCTTGTCACCCTTTTGCGCGGCAGAGATTGCCACGTCGACGAAGTTCTGTTTGACCATTCGCGGATCGGTATTGTCATCCATCGCGCCCATGTAAACCAATTTGCGATCTTGATCGAAAACATAGAACTCAGGGGTAAAGATCGCGCCAAAGTCTTTGGCGATCTTCTGCGATTCGTCGTACAGATAAACGAAAGAAAGTCCCTTGTCTTTCACTCGTGCTTCGAGCTTCGGCAGCCGGTCCGCTTCGATGCGATTAACACAAACAGCGATGACAGCAACCTTCGAATCTGATCCTGAGTGTTGTTTCGCTAAAGCATTAATTCGCTCTTCGTAATCCACAGCTGTCGGACAACTCAAACAGGTGAAGACGAGCACGACGACCGGCTTGTCTTTCAGGTCTGCGAGCGAGTGTTTCTTGCCGTCAGTTCCAGGCAAGTTTTCCCAAACAGGCGCTTTGTCGCCGATGCTCAAGACTTCGTTGAACTCACCGGCATAGGCGTTTTCCGCGACCTTCCCGATGAAGAGTGACATCACACACAAAGCGAAGATGACTTTGTTCCGCAACATGCTTTGATTCCTTGAGCTGACACGAAGCCGCGATTCCGTTTTTGATTCATCGCCGAATGAATCTACTGTTTGACCGCTCGGCGCGCCGTCACCTGAAACTTGTCGACGATGATGCGCGGTTTGTCCGTTGTTTCCACGGATCGATCGGTCTCGACCATCGCGACGAACTCCCATTGCTGGCCAGCCCATTCATTGATCTTCGATTGAACAGAATTCGCATCGACTGGTTCCGAAATGTATTCCCAGCGGATCGGTTTCGAGTCAGTAGTCGTTTGATAGGACCGAGCCGACTGTGTTCCGAGCAATCCGACGGCAAGGACGACTGCGACCAACACCGTAAAAACTGCGTTGAATTTGGACATGGGAGTGGCTCCGAAAAATGGGTGATTGCTGTGGCTCTCACGTAAGGTCCCTTGGACGTCAGGGATCACTCTTCGTCTTCTGTGACCTCAACAATTCGATTGACCGAGATGTTGTGCTTGATCGTCTTCCTTCCGGATAGTCACTTGATTGTGAGTGAGTCCAGTTGATTGACGTTACCAAGCCCTCAATGAATGCGTCGATCGCTTGATGACAAAAACAAACTGGCAAATTTACCACGCTCGTTGGCAATGACAGATATTGCGTTTCAGGAAGCAAAGCTTTTGTAGGCGTGGGCCTGACGTTCTTATTTCGCAGTCCGTCCCAATCAAGCCAAGTCGCGGAGTTTGATGGTGTCGCTTCCGTGAGTAACTTTCATTCCGCGCCTTCCCTGTAATCCATGTCTAATTTCTCAATCAATCCCAGGAAATTGGACACGGATTATCGGGAGAACAAAGTAGCGCAGACGAACTCGAAACAATCGCTCGTTTGCTAGGGGCCTTCAATCGTCACGGCCATGACCACCGGAGAGGTTACGTCGCGGCCTTTGAGCAGATCGATGGATTCGATCTTCTCCTGACGCTTTGGAAAGACGTTGAAGTAGCGGACTTGTTGGCCTCGAACGGCGAATGCGAATTTGGATTTCGGGACATCGACTCGGCGGATGTAATCGGCGAAGTGCTCGCCGTTGAGCAGTGCGTGATTTTCAATCTGACCATCCGCGTATTTGATTCGCACAGTGACCGAAGTCGTTCCCTTTTCGGAAGCGGGCCAACCCCAGCCACTGATGCCGCCGAGGAAGTGGATCGCTTTCGCTGGGGAGTTGCACGTTAACGTGACCGCTTGCGGCATCTTCGGAGGTTTGTCTCCATTGGTGCCGTTGAGCATGATCGCATTGAGCG
This sequence comes from uncultured Planctomycetaceae bacterium, assembly GCA_903823545.1. Classification (GTDB taxonomy): domain Bacteria; phylum Planctomycetota; class Planctomycetia; order Planctomycetales; family Planctomycetaceae; genus SXKJ01. The sequence goes on along the minus strand of CAIJTL010001346.1, from coordinate 5,885 downwards.
TCTTCCCCTCTTGTGGATCAACGAGCACAAACGGAACGCCCTCGAAGATCTTCGGTTTCCAGTCGGAGAAGATCAGCTTTTGCTCGTCGTGTTCGCCGTCGTGGAACATCGTCTTCGCTGTGGAAACCGATGCGACCTTGTCGAGCGATAACGGAAGGAACTTGCCGCGTTGAGTCAGGAACTCCAACAAGTCTCGCAGTTCGGTCGGCGTGTGCAGCTTCTCGACACCTTCGGGCATCAGCGATTTCTTCGAAGAAATCAATTCTTCGATGTTCTCGCGGAGGATCGTGTGCTTCTTCGCTTCGGTATCGATCAACTCAATCGCCGTTTTGCTTTCTGATGCGAGCAGGCCGTTGAAAACTTTGCCGTCGTCGGTCTGCACCGTGTAGATGCGAAAGTTCCCTTCGACCGAGCGGCTCGGATCAAGAATGTGAATGATCAATTCGTGCTTCGGATGCACGGCCATGCCGGTCAGGTCGGGACCGATCTTGGTCCCTTCGCCGGAGTGCGTATGACACTTCGCGCAGGTCTTCTTGAAGACCGCTTTGCCGTTCGAGACGTCGCCGGTCGTCTCGATCACCGGCAGCAATTCGTCGATGACCTTCTGACGATCAGGATTTGGCAGCCCGCCTCCTTTGGCCAAAAGCGGTTTAATTCGTTTCAGCAATTCCTTGTCCGGATGATTCGCGAGTGCCTGCTTTTGTTCGAGCGAGATGTCGCCGAGTTCAATCGCACCCGCCTCGATCGCACTGATCAGCGACTTCGTCCAATCCGCTCGTGCGAGCAATGCGCGCATCGCGGTTTGACGAACAGTTGGGGTGAGCGTCGGCCAACTGCCGATGAGCGTCTCGCCCGATGCTGTGGACTCGCTGAGACTGATCGCCTCGACGAGTCCCGTCGCCAACTCCGCCGATGTTCTTGGCGTGATGAGTTTCGCCAACGTCGAAGTTGTCTCGGCATCGAACTTTTTGAACTCAACCAACTGCTTCGCCGCCGCGATGCGATCCGCATCCTTCGCTTTGTCGTCCGACGCGATCAACGAAAATCCCTTCGCGATCTCGGCGACGTGCGATTCGAGCGACTTGCTGCCCAGCCGCATCGCGAGGTTTACGAGAACTCCGCGTTGTGCCGGTGCGAGTCGGTTCAACAATTCGAGCAGCGATTTCTCACCGGCTTCGTCGAGCTTCGCCGGTTTGTCCTTTGGCCAACCGGCCGCGATTCCAGCGATCGTCTCCTCGAGAACCGGACCAACTCCTCGCCCCGAGTTCACGATCAACACCTTGCCGACGGATTCGCTCGGAGCACCGCGACCGTAATGCTCGGCAACGCGACGAATGACTTCCCTAGCCGGACCATCAAAGACATTTCCGACGGAAGGCCGATGCGAGGTCTCCACCAGTTCGACCAAGAAGTGCTGATCGTGAGCCACTCCCGCCGACGTGATCGCATCTCGCAACCAGCGGTCGTTCGCGTTCTCCGGACGAGTCAAAGCGGTAGCCAAGACATTCGCGGCCTTCGCGGAAGTGGGCATCTCCGACAGCGCGAGGAAAGCCGCGAGCCGAACCTGCGGGTTTTTGTCCTGGCAGATGCCGCTCGACACGATCGCCTCGACCGACTTCGCCTCGCGAGGCAGCACTCGCACTGCGTTGATCCGCCCCGCCGCTGAGTTGTGCCGCAATGCTCCAACGAGCGCCTTCGTCGCGTCAGTGTTCGTGCCGTTGAGCGCACTTCGCCCTTGCAGAGTCCAGACCGCGTGATTGAACGCGTTACTCTGACCGATCTCGTCCACGGCGTGATCGTTCGCAAGAGCGATCAACTGCTGGATCACGTCGGCGTTTTTGTTCTCGACCATCAACCGCTGAGCGTGCGACCGCCACAAACGGTTGCCCGTCTGCAACGCATCAAGCTGTCCTTCGACCGTCGTGAGATCAGGGTTCGGCGGAAGTCCCTCCCCACCTCCTCCACTCCTCTCCTCTTCCACTCCCTTCCACACCACGCGATAAATCCGGCCGTGCTTCTTGTCGCGAAGGTCGATCTCGTAAGCGTTCCCTTTGCCGGTCTTGTAGCCAGCCGGAGTCGGGTTGTGTTGCACGATGATGTTGTACCAGTCGATCACCCAAAGCTGGCCATCGGGACCGACCTCGGCCATGATCGGAGCGGACCACTCGTCATCGCTGGCGAGGATGTTCCACGGGTTGTTTGAACGGAAGCCAGCTCCATCCGGTCGCAGCACGAATGTTGAAACCAGTTTTCCAGTCGGTTCGCAGACGAACGCCGTGCGATTCCAGTACTCCTTCGGCCAACTTCTCGCTGTGTAGAGTGCGTGTCCCGCCGCTGCTGTGAAGCCACCATGTTGATCGACTTGGCGAACCTTGTCGCTGAGCGGGTCAATCTTGTTTCGATCCGCGATACCGCCGAGCACACTGCTCGACCAGCCGCGCACCTTTTCGTAGTACCGATTCGCGATCGGCATGTATTCGCTCGGATTGCCGTTCGCCGTCGAGCCGAAAATCAAACCCTCTTCGCTGATGCCGAGTCCCCAAGTGTTGTTGTTCGTGGATCGCAGGAACTCGACATCCTTTACCGCAGCCGAATCGTTTTCCCCTTCCAATCGAAATCGGAAGAACCCCATCCGGAACGACTCGCCGGTTTTCTTGCCGTCGTCGAATACAGGCTTCGAGTTGTTGTAGCCCTGCATTCCGTAATACCAGTTATCGAGCCCGTATTGAAAATTGCTCACGCCACCGTGTGTGTCGCCCAGAGCCCAACCGGTGATGAGCACCTTGCGGATGTCGGCCTTGTCGTCTCCGTTCGTGTCCTTCAGATAAACCGTCTGAGTGCCGTCCTGCACGATCGCGCCACCGCGATAGAACACGATCGCGGTTGGAATGCTCAGTCCTTCGGCGAAGATTGTGAATTTGTCCGCCTTACCGTCGCCGTTGGTGTCTTCGCAAATGCGGATGCGGTCGCGGCCCTTCGTCGGTTCTTGCAACTCATTCGGATAGTCGAGCGTTTCGCAGAGCCACAGTCGGCCCCGCTCGTCCCAGTTCATCGACAGCGGCTTGCCGATCTCCGGATCTGCCGCAAACAGCTCGACCGCGAAACCGACCGGCGTGATGAAATGCTTGATCGACTCTTCCGCCGACAGCGGCTTCTGAAGTTTCTTGACCGGCTCGGCGATCACACCCCACTGCTTGCTCGGCGGATAGAACGGGATCACCGAATCAACATACTCAAACGGCTTCACGTCTTTGCGCGGAGCGGTCATTTCCGGCCGATCCGAGAAGCTCGGCACTTTGCCCACATCGTCATTGCAGGCCCAGCGAATGCCCCGTTCGACGAGATTTTGAAACCCCGGATTGCCCCAAGTTCGATCGTCGTGTCCCCAAGCGGTGTAAAAGACTCGCCCTTTGCCGTGAGTTCTCACCCAAGTCCAAGGTTCCTGTCCTTCGCCTTCCGCGCGAGTCTCCAGCACAACGCGATCTTTTTCGTTGTGCTTCGTATGCACGTAGGTCTCGTCAAAACTCTCGAACCCGCGATAGTCCTTCATCAACGGATGCGACTTCGCTGCGTCGGTCGGAGTCACTCGAAACGTGCCGGTTCCGTGTCTCTGAAACTGTCCGCCCATCAGCGCGACGACATCGTCGTTGTTGCGGAAGCAGTAACTCGCACAGTGCAACGGGACGAATCCCTTGCCGCTCGCGACGTAATCCAGCAAAGCCCTGGCTTGCGCGTCCTCGATCTTGTCGATGTTGGCAAACAGTACCAGTCCATCGAACTTCGCGAGCTTCTCAGCATTCAGATCGCCAACGACATCCGTGTATTCCAGCTCAATCCCACGAGCCTTCATCACCGGCTGCAACTGCCCAAACCGAGCCCGCGGTTGATGATGCCCGTTGTCTCCGAGATACAGCAGCTTAAGAGGCTTCGAGTCCGCCGCACCTGCGAACATTGAAAAGCAATGAAACAAACCGATCACAGCCACAATTCGAACGAATCGCATCACGTTCATTTTCTTTTCTCTTTGAATCATTTCAGTAACTCTGCAGGACACATTGAAAGACATTATTCCTCTTCCCCGAAAAAGTCGGTATCAACGCGTTTGATTTCATAGGTTTGCACGATGGTGACTCCAACGTTGTGCGCAATCATCAACTCAGCCATGCGCTGGCCATCGACTAAAACAATCTTCCGTTCGATACGTGTGATGTAGTCCTCGGCGTCTTTGGAGAAATTGGAGGTCGTAATTAACACCCCTTTGCGAGCACGAAAGCCTTCCATGCTGCCTGCGAATGCTTGGACGACGGGACGACCGACGGTCCCTTCCCAACGCTTGGCTTGGATGCAGATTACATCCAGTCCGAGCTTGTCTTCTTTGATCGTCCCATCAATCCCGCCGTCGCCGCTGCGGCCGAGAACCTGTGCAGCATCCTCCAACGAACCTCCATATCCCATCGCCACCAGCAGCTTCACTACAAGCCGTTCAAAGAACTGCGGTGAGCAGCGTTTGACTTGCTCAATGATGTCCAGAATCAACGCCTCACGAAGAGATTGGTAGCCAGATTCAATGAGATCTTCAGGAGTCGCGGCACTCGATTCATTGACGGAGTCCTCAAGTTGCACAACCCCAGTGGTTGGTGAAGGCTTTAGGCAGTCGGCCCCTCCAATCTGCTTCAAGAAACGAATGTCGATTTTCGCGGGCTTGTTCCTCAACACTCGCTGACCGGACTCAGTGATCTGAATAGTGCCGCGTTTGGGACTCTTTAGGAGCCCACCTTTTTTAAGATAGGTTTTTCCCCAAGCGACACGGTTGTAAAAGACTGTTTGCTCGCCGCCCGAGTGCATCAACTGCAAGTCTTCCGCTGCGATATTCATCTGCTTGGCAACTGAGTCGAAAGCTGCAGAGTTCGAGTGCTCCGCACCGTCTGCGATTGCTTCGAGCAGGGGCAACATCATGGATTGAAAATCAGGAACGGCCATTCCACCAATCTCCCGGCAAGTACTGCTGGCATCCTTAAGTTGATTGAGTCAGCCACAATATTCGTTTCCCACGCTAACACTACATCTTCGGTTTCTCGACGGTCAGCATTCGCTGATAGATCTTTACCCCGTTCGCGATGTAGACTGTGCTGTGATTGCTGGTGTGGGCTGCAGTTTGGCGTCACCGTAATTCACTGCCAATGCACTCAATGGTTTTGGTTGTTCAATCCCACACATACGCCTCGTCGAATTCGACGCCGTACTTCGTAAGGAACATGCGGAACTCATCCTGAAACGTACGGTGGATGTGATGGGCTTCTTGCTCGTCGATGTACTTGATGAGTGCGTCCAAATCCGATGGGCCGACCGAAAAGCAGCCGTAACCGCGTTGCCATGAGAACGCGGCCAAGTCTGTGGATTGTGTCTTCACCCATTTGGATGACGAGGTTTTCAGAGTCTCGATCAGGTCGGCGATCGTGATCGTGCGCGACAATCGGATCGCGAGATGAACATGGTCGGCAACTCCGCCAACGCGATACGCCTCGCACCCGGCATTGCGCGCGACGGTAGCGAGGTAGGCATGCAACTTGGGTCGCGTGTCGGCATTCAGAAACGGCCGCCGTTCTTTGGTGCTGAAGACGACATGCACAATCACAAGGCTCAACGATTGCGGCATGGTCGCGACTCCGGGTTGATGGGAATGAGGTTGTTGGTGGCGACGGTGGTTTGCCGGTCTTTGGGATTTCAGGGCCAAAGGCCCGTCTCATACCAGCCTGGGGCGACGCCCCAGGTAACGGGATCAATTTCAACCAAGGGCCAACGGCCCGGCCTATTGTTCGCGGTTTGATGGGCCGGGCCGTTGGCCCTTTACGGTGCTGGCCGTACCCAGCCTAGGGCGTTGCCCT
>CAIJTL010001345.1 GCA_903823545.1 uncultured Planctomycetaceae bacterium | reverse complement strand
TTTCAGGGTCGCGACTACCGACTCACCGACGTGCATGGCCGAGTTGTTCGTGAGTTGCTGAAAGCGTGAAACGAGTGCTTTGTCAGTGTTGAGGATTTAGGAAACCAATGAGCCAGAACGCGCTATCGCAATGGCACTCCCTTTAAGTAGCCGCGGTCACCAGACCGTGGGATTTTGGTGGTAAGTCCACATCCTCCACGCTCTGGCGAGCGTGGCTACGATCTAAAGTAATTGCCACTGGGCGAACGTCGTCTCGCTCGCCTCATTTCAATTCGGAAAGTTGTTCGATGTTGGACGAAGTGAGTCTGAGTGCGGCTCAGGTACGATTGAATGCAGTTTATGATCCACACCGATTTCGCGCGGCAGCGACTCAGTGGGCGGAGTTGCTGTCAGCACATCTCGATAACGTTCAACAGCGGTCCACGCGAGTGCTCAATTGGGCGGAGCCGGAAGCCAACATCGCGGAAGCGGAGCGGTGGTTAGAGGGGGCTAACGCAGATTCCAACCGCTTTGAGTCGATCGTGCAGCAGATGCTTGATCGCGGGCACAATCTGCATCATCCGCATTACATTGGGCATCAGGTCCCGGCTCCGGTACCGATCGCAGGTTTGTTCGATGCGGTTGGAGCGGTCACGAACCAAGTGATGGCGATTTACGAAATGGGTCCGTGGGCGACGGCCGTCGAACGGGCGTTGGTCAATCGGCTTGGCGAACAGATCGGTTGGAAGCGAGACAACTTCGCCGGACTGGTGACGCATGGTGGTTCGCTGGGAAATCTCACCGCGTTGCTGACCGCTCGGAATGTGATACTGAGTGGTTCGTGGGAAGAAGGCGTTTCGCACGCGAGCGGTCCGAAGCCAGTCATGATCGTGCAAGCGGACGCTCATTACTCCGTCGCACGAGCGGCTGGGATCATCGGGCTTGGTTCGAAGCAAGTTTTGCGTGCGGCCCTCAACGAAAAGCGTCAGCTAGATCCGCAGCGACTCGATGAGCAAATCACTGAGTTGAAAGCGAAGGGACACCCGGTCGTTGCCGTTTCGGCGTGCGCGTGTGCAACGCCGATTGGTGCGTTCGATCCGCTGCGAGATGTTGCCGCCGTCTGTCACAAGCATGAAGTTTGGATGCACGTCGACGCAGCTCACGGCGGAGCGGCGTTAATGAGCAAGCGGTATCGGCATCTGCTCGATGGAGTCGATCAGGCCGATAGCGTTGTGTGGGACGCTCACAAGATGATGTTCGTCCCCGCCCTGTGCGCGTTCGTGTTGTACCGCGATAAGCGACATCGCTTCGAAACGTTTCGACAAGACGCTCCGTATTTGTTCGATCCGTCCGCACCCGGCATGGCCGAATACGACAGCGGCATGTTGACGCTCGAATGCACGAAACGAGCGGCAGCCTATGGCCTGTGGGGAACGTGGTCGTTGTTTGGAGAATCGTTGTTCGAGGACTTGGTTGATGTGACGTTCGACCTCGGTCGGCTGTTCTACAACAAGCTGCTCGCTGCTGAAGACTTCGTGCCCCTGCACGAACCGCAGTGCAACATCGTCGCGTTCCGACATGTCCCAGACTCCATGAAGGACGCACCGCCGGAAGTGCTCGGAGCTTTTCAGCGTGAGCTGCGTCGGCGAGTCATCGAATCGGGTAAGTTCTACATCGTGCAAACAAACCTCGGCGGGTGCGGCGCGCTGCGAGTAACGATTATCAACCCGCTGACGACCGAAGACGATCTGAATGAATTGCTCTCCACGTTGCGAGACGTGGGAACTGAGTTATTAAAACGTGGCTGAGGCAAAGGGTCGTGCGTTTAATCCTTCAAAGGAAAGATCATGAAACGGTCTGTGTTGCTGTTAATGTTGTTGGTTTTGACCCGCAGTGTTGCTGCCGATGAAGCGACACCGAAAGGACCGGTTGCTCAGGCTGCTGCGACCTTGCGACTGACTCTTCCCACATCGATTCCCGCCATCGTTGGTTTGGAATGCAACGTCTACTTCGACAATGTCTGCCTCGTTGTAAACCCGGCGAACTACCTGTTCGACTCGGTCTGCTCGAAGGGACGACAGCAAGTCGAGCGCTGGACGTGGACTCCGACCGAAGCTGATGTCGGCGAGCATCCGTTTCAACTCGATGTGCGCGACGCCGAGAATAGTTTGATCGCCTCTGCCAAGACCGTCGTGAAAGTCGTCGCGGCTAATCGGAACGAGAGGCAAGCGTTGAGCGTCCTTTGCATTGGCGACAGCTTGACGCACGCGTCGGCTTACACACAGCGATTGCTGGACTTGAGCGGCAAACCAGGCGAGCGAAAGCTGGCATTGGTTGGTTCGCATTGGTTGGGTGAGCAACCGTTGGCGAATCGCCACGAAGGCTACGGCGGCTGGACGGCGAAGCGATTTGCGACACACTTTGCGGAGATTGCTCGCACTGGCGACTACGCCAAACGAGGCAGCCCGTTTCTGTATCGTGGCGATGATGGCCAGCCGAAGCTTGACTTCGTTCGCTACTGCCGCGACGTCAATGAGGGACGCTTCCCCGATGTTGCGACGATCTTTCTCGGCCCCAATGACATCTTCTCTTACAACGACGAGACGATCGAAGCGGGCATCGACGACATGCTGAAGCACATGGATTTTCTGGTGCAGATGCTGCGTCAACAAAGCCCGTCGACAAAGGTCGCAATCATGTTGCCAGTTCCGCCAGCGGCGACGCAGGATGCATTCGGTTCCAACTACGGTTCAGGGCAAACTCGCTGGCAATACAAACGAAATCAGCATCGGCTGGTTGAGCAAATGCTGGAGAAATATGCCAGTCGCGAGGCGGAGAAGGTCTACACAATTCCGACGTATGTCGGACTCGATTGCCTCCACAATTACCCAACAGAAAGTGTTCTGGCGAACTCAACGAGCGACGTAAAAATCGTTCGCTTAAATAACGGAGTACATCCAGCCGCTTCCGGTTACGCCCAGATCGGAGATATGCTGTTCGCGTGGCTGAAGGGTCAATAGTGCGACGCACTAACCCGATGCGTGAGCGAGGGCGGACGCTTCAAACGTCATTGAAATTGAAGTTCCGTGAAGCCCTCGCTCACGCTTCGGGTGAGTGTCAGCGATGCTCTCCCGCCAACGTTCCCACCTGTGTTTTCACCTTCCCCGTTTTCTCAACAAGGAGACCTGCCATGAAGTCGTTAGTTCTCGCTCTGACCTGTGCGTTGTCGACGGCGTTGTTCGCCGGAGTGTTTGTGTCCGCTGAAGAAAAGAAGGGTGACGTCCCGCCACTTCTGAAGCACGAGATGAAATCGTTGACCGGCAAGAAAGTTGACTTGTCTAAGTACAAAGGCAAAGTGCTGCTGGTCGTGAACGTCGCCAGCCAATGCGGAGCGACTCCGCAATACAAGCCGCTGGAAGTCTTGCATGAGAAGTACAACGAAAAGGGTCTCGCCGTCCTCGGCTTCCCCTGCAACCAATTCGGAAAGCAGGAGCCAGGCAACGATGAAGAGGTCGCCGACTTCTGCCAGAAGAACTACGGCGTGAAGTTCGACATGTTCTCGAAGGTCGACGTCAACGGCGACCAAGCGGCGGAACTCTTCAAGCAACTCACGTCGAAAGAAGCGTTCGCCAAAGACGCCGGCCCCGTGAAGTGGAACTTCGAGAAATTCCTCATCAGCAAAGAAGGCAAAGTCGTTGGCCGTTTCCGAACCGGCGTGCAACCGGATTCGGACGAGGTTGTGAAAGCGATCGAAGCCGAATTGGCGAAGTAATCTGCGGACTCAAATCCGGAGATACCCGGATCAACGCACGTTGTGTCCGGGGGATTTTCGGTTTGATATTTTCTGGCTCTCTGCCATCTGAGTTGAAAGTAATTTGTCCCGCAGAGGCGCTGAGATCGCAGAGCGGTCTTAACTCGCTTCTCTGCGACCTCAGCGTCTCTGCGGGAGATTTCACTTCAGATGACTTGTGCAACACAGATGGCGAAGCGTGAAAGGCTTGCCGAATGTGATACGCCGTTGCTGCCCTCGTTTCGATATTGATCTTGGCTGGTGGTGCCGGTTGGTGCCGACAGACACGGCAGAATTTTGAAGACATGATGCGGGCTGAATTTGAACGTGCGAAAGCCGCTGGCGATTTGCCGCCTGAAATACAG
>CAIJTL010001344.1 GCA_903823545.1 uncultured Planctomycetaceae bacterium | reverse complement strand
TTTCGAGCAGCGACTTCTTCGGGAGGATCGTGCGCTGCTCCTCGGCCTTCGCGTCGCCCTCGCGCGGCGCCGTGACCAGCGCCAGGCGGTGGCCGTCGGTGGCGACCAGCGCCATGCTGTCCTGCCGCAGGACGAAGAGGGCGCCGTTCAGGAAGTAGCGCGTGTCTTCACCCGTGATGGCGAACTGGGTCTTCGCGATCATTTCCTTGAGCGATGCACCGCGCAGCGTCGCCACAGGATTGGTGCCGCCATCCGGCAGCGTCGGGAAGTCATCCTTGGGCAGCGTCTGCATGCGCGAGTCGAAGCGGTCCGCAGCGACTTTCACGCCGCTCTTGTCTTCGGCGATGCGAACGTCGGTGTCCGGGAGCGACTTGACGATTTCGTACAGCTTCTTTGCCGGCAGGGTGAGAACACCCGGCTTGGTGACGGTCGCTTCACAACGGCTGCGGAGGCCAACTTCGAGGTCGGTCGCGAGGAACTTCACTTCGCCGTCGCGGGCGTCGAGGAGGACGTTTGCGAGGATCGGGATCGTGTTCTTGCGTTCGACGATGCCCTGAAAAAGCTGCAGTTCTCGCAGGAGGTCGTTCTTGCGGACGACGATGTCCATAGCTGTGCTGTCCTCGAAAAGACGTGAGCCCGAAGGGCGCGCGAGTCCTCGTACAGAGGTAAGTACTTAAGAGGGTTAATTATATAGGAGAGGAGTGTCTGTTGAAAACTGTGGCCTGGCTCTTAGTTCCATCTTGTCAACCACTTACGTTGTGGAAAAAAGGTGGACAAAAAACCGGGTTCAGAGGCCGCTGAAACAGCTCCACGCCCGTACGACAGGTTATCCGCAGGCGTCCACAGGGTGGCCTGTGGAAAAGCGTTGACCTTAGCGGAAACCTTCGAGAAACCCCGTGATCAGGTTGTTGAAATCGCTGTCCTTTTTGCGCAGATCTTCCACCTTGCGGATCGAGTGGATCACGGTCGAGTGATGCTTGCCGCCAAAACTGCGGCCGATTTCGGGCAGTGAGGCGTGTGTCAGCGATTTGCACAGGTACATCGCGATCTGACGCGGCATGGCCACCGACTTCGAGTTGTTCTTGGATTTCAACTCGGCCAGCTTCAGGTTGTAGTAATCCGCGATGTGCTTCTGGATGATTTCGATCGTGACCGCTTTCTCCTCGACGTCGAGGACATTGCGGAGCACTTCCTGAGCCAGACCCAGCGAGATTTCCTGGCCGGTCAGCGATGCGTAGGCCACCAGGCGGATCAGCGATCCTTCCAGTTCTCGGATGTTCGACTTGATGCGGCCGGCAATGAAGATCGCCACGTCGTCCGACAGCGGCACGGCCTCGGCTTCGGCCTTCTTCTTGAGAATGGCCACCTTGGTTTCGAGATCGGGCGACTGGATGTCGGCGATGAGACCCCATTCGAAGCGAGACCGCAGACGTTCTTCGAGCGCCGGAATTTCGTGCGGCGGGCAGTCGCTGCTCAGGATGATTTGCTTCTGGGCGTCGTACAGCGCGTTGAACGTGTGGAAGAACTCGGTCTGCGTACCTTCTTTGCCGGCCAGAAACTGGATGTCATCCACCAGCAGCACGTCCACCGAGCGGTAGCGTTCGCGGAAGTCCAGCACACGGTCGTAGCGGACCGCGTTGATCATCTCGTTCATGAACCG
>CAIJTL010001343.1 GCA_903823545.1 uncultured Planctomycetaceae bacterium | reverse complement strand
GCTTCACACTCGAAGGCTACTCGGTCGGTGAGCAACTCACGTTGTCTTTGCCTGACGAGCGACGCGACATCGTGCTGAAATCGTCAGACACAGATTTGGAATTCGACATCAAGCCGGCTGCTGGACCGAGCAGTTTTCCCAAACGGGAGGTCGTGATTCGACTGATCGGCACAGCGCAGGACGCACCCGCTCGCGGCTCGCTGTATGTCAGTTGGCAGCATCCGACGATTCGAGCCGAACAAATTCAAAACGGCCCGTTGCCTGTTCGGGGTAACGAGATTCGATTCAACGCACTTGTCGGAGCACACCTCAACTTTCGCGAGGAAGACCTTGTTGGATATCGCATCACCGAACAAAACCAGATTGAAATCAAAGCGGGTTCTGAGCCGCAGGTCATCGAAGTTCCTGCCGTCGCGGCGGGTGGCATTCATGGTTCAATCACGCGAGCAGATGGCAGCCCCGCTCAGAGCGCGTCCGTGTATGTCTTCGCGAAGAAGCTACCGTCGAGCGAAAAGGATCATGGTCGCATCAATCCGTCGAGCTATTCCGGTGGCCCACAGTATTTACGAAAGGTGCCGCTCGGAGGCCGCTATGTCGTGTTGGCTCGCGAGCAAACGCCAACGGGCTATGTCTGGGCCATCAGCAACGAAGTGACGATCGACGAGAGTCATCCGATTGCTCAAGCGGATATCAAACTGCCGACCGGTCGCGGCCTTCAAGTGAAAGTGCTCGACGACACCGGCAAGCCTGTCGTCGGCCAAGAGGTTCAATTGGAAATCGGCTTTCGTCAAAGGAAGCCCGCCGATACCGGCTTCTCATCCAGCATCGCCAGCGAGACAGACTCACTCGGCTTCGCGACGTTTCAGAACTTGGCCGTCGATCAACCACTTGGTCCGGTGGACCTGACGCTGTATTGCACGGTGAAACCGAATCCGTTTCGCGGCTCAACCACAAAGATCGATCCGAGCAAACCGATCGAACTGCGGCTGACTCGCGGCGTCAGCGCAAGTGGTGTCGTCATCGACTCCGCGACCAATAAGCCGATCCCCGATGCTGAAGTCCGAATTCATCCGCGTCACTTCGATCAAGCAAGTTTCAAACAAAGTGTGACGACCAAGACCGACGCTGACGGCCGCTTCCGCTTCGAGGGTTTGGATCCGATCGAGTACTCCGGTTATGTCGAGCACACGTCACCAAAGGGAACGATCGTCAAAGCTCACGGCGGCGGCGGATTCAGTTTCAGCTATCCCGCCGGAGTCGAACAACACAGCCTCACCGCCGGGCCGAAAGGAAAACCGGTTCGGTGGGAAGTCATCATTCATCCCGGTAGCAAACTACGACCGGCTGAGTGATTCGATAACTGGACGATCTGTCTAAAACCGCAGATTAGCTCGGTTTCCTGATGACTTGGCAGGCTTCGTTTCCTTTGTTCTCTTCTGTTCCCAAAAATCGAACAGAAGAGAACAAAGGAAACGAAGAGAGCCCGATGAGTTTGTCGCAGCCCTCGAATTCCAGCGGCTGATCTACGCCGCATCCGCTGGCTTCGGGGCGATCTTCTTGGTTCCTTTGCCGTGACGCGCTTTGAGGTCGAAGAGACCGAAGATTTCTGACGCGCTCAGGCTGAGCGAAG
>CAIJTL010001342.1 GCA_903823545.1 uncultured Planctomycetaceae bacterium | reverse complement strand
CTGCATTCGATATCGCTGTGACTGTTGAACCGGAAATCAAATCAGTTGGCGACCGCAAATCGACACTTCTCCGCCACGTCATCGGCATGCTCGCACCTAAGGGGCTGTGCATTTACTACTTCCGAGAGTTCATGGGGGTGATGGAGTAGTTCCACTGGGGGCAAATGTTGTGTCGTTGGAGCTGGATGCTTTTGAATTCGGCGTTGGGGACTTTGACTTTCTTGGGGTAGTCGCGGGGGTCGAGAGCGGCGGTGACTTCCAAGCCGGTTTTGGTGGTGGTGCCGCGAATCAAGGACAGCAGTTTGCGGAGAGTTCTCAAGGGTTCACCGGCCCAGTTCAGCGAGATGAAACTGAAGAGCCGATGTTCGATCCAATTCCACTTCGAGGTGCCCGGCGGATAGTGGCACACGGTGATCGTCAGGCCCGTCTCGGTGGCGAACTCTTGCAGTTCGCGCTTCCACAGACGACCGCGCGACGAGTTGCTGCCGCCGCCGTCGGCCAGCAGCAGCAGATGGCGACAACCGGTGTAGGTCGCCTCGGCGGTGCGCCACCAGTTCCGCAGGCAGTTGACGGCGAACTGCGAGGTGTCGGCCGACCGTCCCACGCAGACATGTCCGCGATTGCGACCGACATCGTACATTCCGTAGGGGACGGCGCGGCACTCGGCGTCTTGCGGGAAGTCATGAGCGTTGACCTCTTCCGCCTCGGCACACCAAGTTGCTCCGTCGTTGGCGAAGTTCCCCACGAGTTCCTTGTTCTTCGTGTCGATGCTCAGCACCGGGCAGCCCTTGCTCAGGGCCAAGTGTCTCAATCGCCCCAGATAGCGGAACTGCCGATCACGATCCGGTGGCGACTGGCCACTGAGCCGTTTGTGATTGGCGCGCAGTCCGTATCCGGCACTCCGCAACAGACGCCGCAGCACGCTGGGACAAGCGCGTTGGGCGAGCTGTCCGGCCAGCGTCCGCAAGCTGCGACGGACCCATTTCATCGACTCTCCGGTGGGCGAACCCGCCGTTTCCGGCTCGACGGCTTTCAGTAGGTCGGCCTTCAATGTCGGATCTTTTTTTCGACGGACGGTCGCCCGCCGCCCGGCAAGCGCACGCGATCCGTCGGACGCCCCGCCAAGTCCTGCGACACCTCGGAGCGACCGCGCGCGATGGTGTCCACATTCAGGCCGGTGACCTGCGACATCCGCACATCGCCACCAAAGCCCAGCCGCAGGGACTCGTGCCCGGCAAACCAACGCCGCTGCTGCTCATTCATCCGGCTCAGCAACACGTTGATCCGCCGATGCTCCGCAAACACACGGTCGTCCTCACCGCCTTGGCAATCCGCACACCCACACGCTCGAACCACGACCGCATCCATGCGTCCGACCCTCCTTCCGGTCACACGCTTGATACAACAACGCACCAATCTCGGAAATAGAAAACGCACAGCCCCTAAGCGTGTAATTGCGGATCTAATCGATGTTGGCCATCAGTTTCATCAAAACAACCCGCTGCAATTCTCCGCTGTTGTCAGTTATCGCGACGGTGG
>CAIJTL010001341.1 GCA_903823545.1 uncultured Planctomycetaceae bacterium | reverse complement strand
TAGCCACGAACTCCAAACCCATGATACAAAGCGACTGTGGACATGCTGCGTTGTCTCCTCAAGGAAAGTTTCATCAACTCCCAAGGAGAACGGCATGTCCACATTCCTCCAACCCAATAGATGCTTCAGGCGGATGAATCCCAAATACTCATTGACATTTCGCTCGAAGTTTCAGGCTGCTAAGCATCGCGGGTCGGTCCGTGACGCAAAGTGTTTCGTAGCCGAACACTCAAAAATTCGGTGGTAGCTGTGTGGAGTCATTAATTGCGAAAGCTTGGGCCGAAGGTCGAACCGCTGCTGTTGTTCGCGTGACCCAGTTGTTTCGGCGCAAGAAAAATCCCGACACACAATCGAGAAACCGCGGGCAACGCCTCTCTCTTGTATGTCGGGCACGAAAAAAAAAATTGTGGTTCCGGGGCGCTCTGAGTTGCCGACTTGTAGCGGGATTAAACAAGCGTAGTTCCGGTGCCTGTGCCGGTCCCCGTTCCAGTTGTCGGCGG
This sequence comes from uncultured Planctomycetaceae bacterium, assembly GCA_903823545.1. Lineage (GTDB taxonomy): Bacteria > Planctomycetota > Planctomycetia > Planctomycetales > Planctomycetaceae > SXKJ01. The sequence goes on along the minus strand of CAIJTL010001341.1, from coordinate 2,134 downwards.
TGGGCAAACGGCCTTTTTGAACTCGGCCAAGTTGAGCGACCCGCTCTTGTCTGCATCGTACTTCGCGAAGACTTGTTCCGGAGTTTGCGTTGCACCGGTCGGTCGAGGCAACGCTTTGAATTCATCAAGGCTCAAAACGCCATCGTGATTGATGTCGAGTTTGTCGAAGACTTGTTCCGGTGTTGGTGGCGGTGCGCCCTTCTTGAACTCGTCTAGGCTGAGTGAATTGCTCTTATCGGTGTCGAGTTTCGCAAAGACTTGTTCCGGGGTGAGCTTTGCATCGGCAGGCTTTGGTCCGGCCTTAAACTCGGTGAGGCTCAGAGCCCCATCTTTGTTTGTGTCGAGCTTCGCGAAGAGTTGCTCTGGCGTTGGTGGCGGAAGCCCCTTGGAGAATTCCGCCAAACTGAGTGCGTTGTTCTTATTGGCATCTAACTTCGCAAAGGCTTGCTCGGCGCTGACTGTGGAATCGGCCGGCTTTGGAACGGCTTTGAATTCCGTCAGGCTGAGCGCGTTGTCGTGGTTGGCATCCAGTTTGGCGAAAGCTTGTGCTGGAGTGAGTGGTGTCAGAACCGCTCGAATCTCAAGCAACTCGCAAGCGACTGGTACCAGAAACGATGAATTGTTCCGTCTTTGTGCCTTGGCCATGACTAGGTTCCTTGGTGGTTTAAGAAATGAGTGTGGGATGTGTCTCAATCGAAGCAAGCATTCGTTCGTTTGATCGAGCAGACGTTGCGTCACAAAGCCAAGAACGCAGGGGTGGTCTGCGATTCAACAGCGAGTTCGCAAAAAAAGTAAAAACGACGTGACGACGTTTTGTCGTGCCTCGGCGATTCAGCGTGGTCCTTGTTCCTGATTCTGTAGTGACAATCGGATAACAAAAACGAAACGAGTGCTGCTGTCTGTTACGGTTTCGTCAAGAAGCCAGGGTAAAAGCAGAGTCACAAAAGCCGGCATTGATCTTCAATTCGGGTGAGTTCATGGCGTCGCCAAGCCTCCGTCGCGAAACTTTTCGACGAGGTGCGGGTTCGATGGTTCGGCTGAGTGAAGTTCGTCATCATGGCTCTCGGCTCAGTTTGGTCCTGAGCTTGGAGTTAATGACGACAAGAATCGCTCCAGCCTTGAAGTCCGTTGAGAGTCACGATGTCTACGAATGTCACAGATTTGGAAGAGGCACTCATTCGCCAAGCGACGTTGGGGGACGAGTCGGCTTTGTCGGCGCTGTTTGATTTCTACCGACCTCGACTGTGGCGGCTGGTCAATTTTCGTTTGGATTCGCGATTACAAGGGCGAGTCGATCCCGATGATGTGATTCAAGAATCATGGCTCAATGCTCGGTCGCGGGCGGAGCACTTCGCTCGCGAAGGAAGCGGCTCGCGGTTCATTTGGTTTCGGATGATCGTGACGCAAACGCTGATTGACGTGCATCGTCGGCATTTGGAATCTGACAAACGCAGTGCGGTTCGCGAACAGAAATCGCTCGGCGGATGGGCGGCAGCGTCCACGTCGATCTCACTGGCCGACCACCTTTTGGGAAACATGACCTCGCCGAGCCAAGCGTTGTTGCGCGCGGAATTGTCTTCGCAACTGGACACCGCATTGAAAACGTTGAGCGAGTTGGATCAAGAGGTTCTCGCGTTGCGGCACTTTGAAGAGTTGTCGAACCAGGAAACTGCCGAAGTGCTGAGTCTCACCGAGCAAGCGGCGAGCATTCGTTATGTCCGAGCTTTGCAGCGACTGAAGCACGTTCTGGTGAAACTCCCCGCCTTTGCTGAATTGGCTGGCTCGGAGGAAATGTGATGCAGAACGGACGCGAACCAGCGAAGACCAAAAAGGCCGACTCAGTGTCATCGTCCGCTGACTCGAAGTCCGAGAAAAAATCGACGAGTGCGCGTGAAGGGACGTCGCGGTCGGACGAAGAGAACAAGCCTGTCGATGCGGCCTCGAACGCCAGCGAAGAGTTCTCCGACTTTGAGCGTGTTGCCAGTGAGTTTGCAGATCGAGTGAGGCAAGGGTTGCCTGCGACGGTCGAGCAATTCGTAACAGCCCATCCCATGTTTGCGGATGAAATCCGTGACTTGTTTCCGGTCATCTTGGCGATGGAACGTCACAAGCTAGATCAAGAAGGGGCGAACCC